>CAZCLC010000007.1:0-28856 GCA_964499455.1 uncultured Candidatus Saccharibacteria bacterium
CAGAGGATGTTGGGTTGGTGAATGTGAATTCAGCCAAGTTTGCAATTCCCTGTCCATTAACGATTGCTGTTCCGTTTGGTGATGAGGCTGCAAGAGCGACCTGAAGGCCGTTACCTGTAGTCGTTACCGTTCCGGTGCCAGTACCTGTGCCTGTTCCTGTTCCTGTTCCCGTGCCTGTTGAAGCCGTGAGGCTTGAGTACTCAGCGCGAGAGATAGGACCGAAGTAGCCGACTGCTGGTGTTACACCATTTGCTGCTTGCCACGCGGCAACTGCCTTTCTTGTAATTGGTCCGAAGTAGCCGGTAGCTCCACCTGCATAGGTAAAGTAACCGCCATCTTTAAGATAGTTCTGTAAAGCTGTAACGCTATCGCCTTTACTTCCTACTGTAAGATCTTTCGTGAAAGTATAAGCTGCTGAACTATTTGAACTTGAAGAACCGTTTTGCACAGTATTAAGCTGTGTTTGAAGCGATTTAATCGTTGCAAGAAGTGCTGTGATCTGTGTTTGAAGCTCCGCAGTAGTTGCCGCTCGTGCTGAAGGCACGATTGAGAACGCCATTGAAGCTAACATTGCGAAACCAGCAACAATTGCTGCAATTTTTATTGTCGCATTATTGGTTACTGTAGTCATAATATGTTGTTAAGTTTTCTATATCGTATATTCAATCCGCTTAAATTATGAGTAAGAATTATTAAGAGCGGTGTGAGTACACGATTTGTTTATGTTAATAATACAATCGCATTTGCGATGATTTTTATTTGCACATTTTTCCATTTACTATCCCATGGGAAACGGTATCGACCTGCTTTCCATAGATTAGCTGGCAAGGGTTTCAGTCGTGCGGTCTTTCATCCATAACAGTGGTGTATCGTTCGTACCGAAATTATATAGAACCTGTTTGATACGAAGCGTGTTTGCTTTACGGTAACAGGAAATCCGTATAGTAATGTTCACACATTGCATAACACGCTTTGCAACTGGTCAGGTTGCTATTACGAGTATTGTCATCACGCCCCGTGGGCGACGAAGTATATCGTGCATAACAAAACTCTTAATTATCAAAGACCGCCCCTGCGGAAATTCATTTGCGCCCACATCCGTCAGGACTAATATATAGTATAACGGATATGTGATACAAAAGATAATTCCGACTGCCGCACAACTGTGGATAACGAAGTTGTTTATGTATGCCAAAAAGAACCGCAAATGCGGTTTTTTTTATTATATATTTTGTACGCCCAACATCGTTATCACTGTAATATATATTACCAAAAAACGTATATTAGGTCAATTGTTTAAAATTGTTATATAGATAGATATTATTTACTAATTATTATTAGGATAATGTCTTTTATTAAATTAGAATTCAATAATAATTTCTATAGATTTACCAATAATATAAACCATCTATATTCTATTTAATATTTGGTGATAATGTGTATGATGTCCAACGTCTTTTACCATTACGAGTTAATATACCTTTTGAAACAAGAGCAGTTAATTCGCGCTGTATGGTTTTTTCACTTACGTCTCGTATAGAGGTTGATATGTCTTTTATATAAACTTGTCCTTTAACTTTTATTATAGAAAGTATTGCTTCTATTCTTTTGTCCTTTACATCATTTTGTCCTTTATTAGCTCGTGTCGTCTTATTATTCTTTACGTTTACGATAGTGTCGTGAGAACCTGAACGTATAATACGGCGAGAAGATGATGCTTTAGCAAGCTCAGCAATAGACGGGACTTCATCTAAAGAAATATGTGGTTCTTCGTATGCTGTAATTTCTTGTAAAAGCGTGCGTACTTCCTCTTCTATTAGATTCACATTCATTATTGAAAGCATCCCACTTGTGCGAGCAATTGACAGTATGCTTGAAAGTGCAAGTAATTCACGAGCTAATGCATTTTGCGAATATGTTGGTGAAAGAATCGCCGAATCAATAAGTCCAACAGCTATTAAATCTACTCTATTACGAAGCGCCGGCGTTTCTAAAAACGCCGGCGTAATAATATGTATAACTTTTGCTAACCGTTCGGCTTTTTTATAAATGAATACGCGACGAATGTCTTTATCAAAAACACTGGAAAATATACTTTTTTCTAAGACTAAATTACCAAAATTATGACGCAATGATACTTTCCTATTATTCTGTCCTTTTTGTTGTCTTTTATAATCCATAGTCTGTTATTGGTGTATCAATGTCCTTTATTGTACGTCCTTGATGATGTTTATGCAATATCTTTATTCCACAATACTGATGTTATAACTTGAAAAATACTTAAATGGTGCCATATAGTAAATAGAGTGTTAAAATGAATACTAACTATATATATGGCACGTAAAAATGTACGCAAAAAAAGAAAGAAGAAGTCCAGTACTATAAGAGAGTATAAAAACGCGATTAAGTGGGTATCATCTGTTGTACTTATAGCCGCCGGTATTGTACTTTTCCTTGGTGAGATAGGTGCTTCAGGACCAGTAGGTTCAAGCGCGTTTGTCGTATCGTATGCGACGATTGGACTTGGAGCTTTTTTCTTACCTTTTGCAATTATTATGCTTGGTATCTACGCAGGTTTTAAAAGACCAATAATAACACCCCTTACTGCAGGCGGAACAACATTATTACTCGCCTCAATTCTTTCTTTTGCCGGACTTTTTAATTCAGCAAAATGGGGTGGATATCTCGGAACATTTTTTGGACACTCATTGGAAACGTTTTTTGGTTTTTGGGGAGCTCTTATACTTTTACTTGCTCTTATTATTACAGCGCTTGTAGCTGTTGTTGATGTTGAAATATTGCTTATTAGTGTGTCTAGTTTTTTTGCATCCGTGTATAACATATTACCTGTCTTTAAAAACCAGCAA
Organism: uncultured Candidatus Saccharibacteria bacterium; assembly: GCA_964499455.1. Classification (GTDB taxonomy): domain Bacteria; phylum Patescibacteriota; class Minisyncoccia; order Phycocordibacterales; family Phycocordibacteraceae; genus C7867-001. Next base: position 2,868 of record CAZCLC010000007.1, read on the forward strand.
TCAAAAGAAGAAAATATATATGATGAAAATGAGGACGAGGACGATGATGAATATAAAGTAGATGATGAGGATGAAAACGAAGATGATGAGGATGAAAAAGAACATGAACCGAAGATAACCATATTCAATCAAACTTCTCCTACACAGTCTGACGAAGGAACAATAAATGGAATCACAGATTTTGGCGCCACTTATACAGCCCCGACAATTCCTCTACTCGGTGAAGACAAAGGAAAGCCTGGCGTTGGTGATATTAAAGCGAATGCGAATATAATAAAACGAACGTTTCAAAACTTTGGTATCCCAGTTGAAATGGATGAAGTATCAGTTGGACCAACAGTTACACGTTATGCATTCAAGCCAGCTGAAGGTGTACGACTTTCTAAAATTATTTCTCTGCAAAATAATTTGGAGCTCGCACTTGCAGCGCATCCTGTGCGTATTGAAGCACCTATTCCAGGGAAATCACTTGTTGGTATTGAGGTGCCTAATGCGATGAGAGCAACAATCGGTATTGGTAGCCTGTTAACAACACATGAATGGCAAGAAAGTAAAAAAACACTTTTGGCGGCACTTGGACGTGATATTACTGGCGTACCACATTATATAAATATTTCTAAAGCACCTCATGTATTAGTTGCCGGCGCGACAGGTTCAGGAAAATCTGTTGCTATTCACGCTCTCATCACTTCTCTACTTTATAGAAATGGGCCTAATAAACTGCGTTTTATTATGGTTGATCCAAAACGTGTTGAGCTCACTTTATATAATGGTATTCCTCATTTACTTACACCGGTTATAACAGGAGCAAAAGAGACTCTTCGTGCGCTTAAGTGGGTATCAAAAGAAATGGAACGTAGATATAATGTACTTGAAGCGGAGCATGTGCGTGATATAGATTCATATCACAAAACTATTTTAGAACCGGCACAAAAAAAGAACTTGGAAGACATACCAGAAACAATGCCTTATATCGTCATAGTTATTGATGAACTTGCCGATATTATGCAAAGCTATCCGCGAGAGCTTGAAGCATCTATCGTACGTTTAGCTCAAATGAGCCGTGCAGTTGGAATACATTTGATTCTCTCTACACAACGTCCGTCTGTGAACGTAATCACCGGACTGATTAAAGCAAACGTGCCAACACGTCTTGCTCTACAAGTTGCATCACAGGTTGACTCCCGTACTATTCTTGATACTGCCGGAGCAGAAACTCTTCTCGGTGCTGGTGATATGCTCTACCTCCCTGCTGATTTACAAAAACCGATACGAATTCAAACAGCGTATATAAGCGAAGCGGAAGTAAAAAAGGTGGTACATTATATCAAAAAAAATAATGCTGGTGATTTATTATCTCTTAATCTTGATGGAAGTACTTATAGCGAACCAAATGATGCTATTTTACTATCCAGCGATGATGATGATGCCGATGATGATTTATACCATGAGGCGCGTATTACAGTTGAAGAAGCCGGACGTGCTTCAACATCATATTTGCAGCGGAAATTGCGTATAGGCTATTCCCGCGCGGCGCGACTTATGGATATGCTTGAAGAAAAAGGGATCATTGGCGCTGCTGATGGTGCGCGCGCGCGTGAAGTATTAACACATACAAATACTAATAATAATAGCGGGGATAATGATAATAAAGATGAAGAAAGTGATGAATAAGCTATAAAAATACGAAAACAAACTATGTATGATGATCTCATTATTTAAGGTATTTTTTATTATTGTAATTATTTCCATTATAGGATACGGTTTATGGGAAGCACGTACACTCGTTGAAGGACCATTACTTTCCATTACGACACCTGTACAGGGCGCGGTAACTACAAACGGATTTATTGTTGTTTCTGGAAATATCGCGCGTATTACCGCTCTTTCTATAAACAATCTTCCCGTGCTTCCAAATAAAAACGGTTCGTTCTCTAAAACATTCGTATTTCCTCGTGGAAACGCTATACTAAATGTAACGGTAACTGACCGGTTTGGTCGTAAAGATACCGAAACACGAACAATTTTTTCACATTAATTATTCATCATATACATTTACATTAATTATGTACGCAAAAAAAGCAAAAGCAAAACCAATAAAAACTGTCGCTCCGGCTGCAAAACACGATGAGAAAAACAGTGCGATTGAACTTGCTCTGAAAGAAATACGGATGAAGTTCGGGGATGAAGCGATTATGACGTATGGTTCAAGAAAGCCGTCAGCTATTCCGTCAATTTCTACAGGATCTATCGGTCTTGATAATGCTCTTGGTATTGGCGGATTACCATGCGGAAGAATTATTGAAATATTTGGACCGGAGTCTTCTGGAAAAACAACATTGGCTCTTCATTCAATTGCCGAGGCACAGAAAAAAGATGGCATATGTGCGTTTGTAGACGCTGAGCATGCTCTTGATCCGGAATATGCACGACACATTGGAGTAAAATTGAAAGAGTTGCTTATTTCACAACCAGATACAGGTGAACAAGCATTGGAGATTGTGGAATCACTCGTACGAAGTGGAAATGTAGATGTTATTGTTATTGACTCCGTTGCTGCATTAACACCGAGAGATGAAATTGAGGGAGATATGGGAGCTATACATGTCGGTAAACAGGCTCGTCTTATGAGTCAAGCATTACGGAAACTTACAGCAATTACTGCTAAAAGTAAAACTATAGTTATTTTTATCAATCAAATTCGTATGAGAATTGGTGTTATGTTTGGCAATCCTGAAACCACACCAGGAGGCAAAGCGCTTAAGTTTTACACGAGCGTACGACTTGATATTCGTCGTATTGCACAGATTAAAAAAGGAGATGAAATTGTTGGAGGTCGCGTACGTGTAAAAGTTGTAAAGAATAAAGTTGCTGCGCCATTTAAAACAACGGAGTTTGATCTTTTGTATAACGAAGGTATTAGTCGTGAAGGTGAGCTGTTGGCACTCGGTGAAAAATACGATATTGTTACCAAATCTGGTGCAAGCTATAGATTTGGTGATACACCACTCGGTCGTGGATATGATGCGTCAAGAATATTTTTACGCGAAAATCCTAAAATCACAATTGAACTTTTAAAGCAAATCCGCGAAAAACTTAAAACTGTTTAGGAAGTATATTATGTGTGTTGAGGATGTTGAGGTACATAATTACGAATAATACAAGTAATAACATATATAAGATAGCTAATTGCGCCAAATAACGCGATACTTGCAATACGTGCAGTATCTTTTGTGTGTTCAAAAGCGGCAAACCAAAATTGTTCATGTGCAATTAAGTTTATTGAGTGTGGCATATTGAAAAAAATATGCTCCATATTTACTGCTTGTGATAATTCAAACGCCGCGATGATGGTAACTATAACAGCGAGCATTGTAGTGCTAGTGAAAAGCCGAAGCATATATATAATATGTACGCGACGCATAATTGTTTTGTGTGTATATGAAGACATAGATATATTATTAAAAATTATTTAAACATACGTGCGAATAATTTTTTAGCACGATGTACACGCGCTTTAGTTGCTGAGATACTTATTCCCTCAAGTTGAGCAATTTCTTTTTGTGTATTCCCTTCAAAAAACTGTAATTTTAATATACGTGATGCAGATTCCGGAAGTTGTGAAAAGGCATATAAAACTTCATCACGAGCTGCGAGTTTTTCAAGTACATTATTATGTACGTCCGGTAGTGATTCATAGTGTTTTGGATTAAGAGAAACTATTGCCATATTATGGTGTTTCAGTTTTTGATAGCGTGTAAATGCAACTCTGTTAAGAATAGTATATGCCCACGATGAAAACTGTGCTCCTTCTTGCGGATGATATCTATCGGCAAATAGATATATACGTGTAAAAGTATCCTGCACAACTTCTTCAGCGTCTTCATGTACTTTTACTACTACTCGCGCGCGGCGATAAAATGGTTTTTCATATCGCTCAACCAGTAATGAAAATATATCTGGATGATGAAGCGAAAGGCGTAATACCTCTTCATCAGATAATTGATCTCTATGTTGTATTGAAGTTGAAATACTCATACTTTGTGCTATCATAATGCCATAAAATATCATATCTGGCACTTTATTATAACTACACGACTATATATAAAAGTTACTTATGGCGATACTCTCATATAATGAAATAACACCAAAAAAAATTATAGTGTTCAATAAAGAACCGTACGAGGTACTTTCATCACATGTATTTCGTATGCAAATGCGGAAACCTGTTAATCAGACAAAATTGCGACATATAGTATTAGGTAAAGTTATTGAAAATTCATTTCACCAAAATGAGTCAGTACGAGAAGCTGATATTAGTCATATGGAAGCACAATATCTTTATACAAATCGTGGTGAATCATGGTTTTGTGAAGATAATACTCCAAAAAACCGTTTTTCTTTTCCAGAAAACGCAGTACATAATCAAGTACAGTGGCTTATTGGTAATGACCGAGTAGCTGTGCTTCTTTATAATGAAAAACCAATAACTATTCACATTCCGATTAAAGTTGAACTTCTTGTAACTGAAGCACCTCCGTCAACCAGAGGGAATACCGTATCTGGTGGTACTAAATTGGTAACACTTGCTTCAGGGGCTACTGTCAATACACCACTATTTATAAATAATGGTGATATATTGCGTATTAATACTGATACAGGTGAATACGCTGAAAGGGTTGCCAAAAAATAAATTGTATGATACCCTACAAAAGGGTATGGTTGATTAGTAGGTCAGGTCCCCCTTGAAAATGGCTCGGTGTGGATTCAGGATTTACATCGAGCCTAAAATTAAGAAAATAGTCTGAACTCATTTATAAATGAGTTCTTTTTTTTAGATATAATGCTATGAAGCGATATATGGAAGTAACGCCATATATCGTGCGCGTTTTATAGCAAGAGCAATTTCATGTTGGCGAACAGCACTTATTCCTGTACGTTTGCGTGGAATAATTTTTGCGGACTGGTCAGTAAATTGCGATAAATACTCATCGTCTTTATAATCAATAAACTTTTTATGTTCAATTTCTTCTCGCTGTGCTTGATGTGCCATATTTTTTATTATTACTTAAATTAAAAAGGTATATCTTCCGGTTTGATATCTTCATCCGGATATTCAATTGCGTCTGGAGATGGTTCTGCAGATACATTGTCTTGTGGTTTATCTGTGGTTTGTTCACGACGATTATCTACACCAAATTGAAAAGAGTCAGCAACAATTTCAGTACGATAATTCTTTTTTCCATCAGATTCCCATGAACGAGTTTGTAAACGACCCTCTATATAAATCGGACGTCCTTTTTTCATATACTGCCCTATTATTTCCGCTAGACGACCAAATGCAACAACATTATGAAACTCTGTTGTTTCTTTACGGTTTTTATCTTTATCACGATATACTCTATTTGTTGCGACGCTGAATGTGGCAACTTGTTGTCCAGATGGCAATGCGCGTACTTCGGGATCGCGAGTCAAATTTCCATAAATAATTACTTTGTTGATATACATAAAATCTAATATTATTACGTTGTGGCAATATTTTCAATTACAGGTTTAGATTTGTGTTTAATCTCTTTTTCTTGATCTTTGTCTACCTTCTCTTCTGATAGTGTAGCACGCTGTGCATTTTTATATTTCTCTGTATGTTGAAACGCGGAATATTCCGCAGCTTCTTTTGTTGTACGTAAATCAATATATCTAAAAACATCATTTTGATTTTTTATCATATCCAATATTTGCTCATGCACAGAATTTATAGATTCATACACTATCCACCCAAAAAAAGATGCTGGAAAATCATGCCTGCCTGTCCGTTCCATACGTGAAATTGTATACGCAAGTGTTATATGTTGAGGTTCTCCTGTTGCAATTACTTTTGCGTCTTTTGTAATACTTTCTTTTATCTTTTGGAAAAGTTCCTTTACTTTTTGTTTTGAAAGACCTGTATCAATATGAAAACCAAGTTCATATATACGTAATTCAGTATCCTGCAAATCATTATCTTGCGCGGATGTCTCTTTTTCTTTTGCTGTGTCTTTTGAGTATTTCATTATTTTGATATTATAATGTATTATGTTATGAGGTGTATTTTAGCACGCTTTATTGTTATACGCAAATCCAACTATTCCCAAACCCACTTGGGGGTCGGACCCACAAGTGGGTTTGGGCGGTTTATTGGATGGGATAGGAAGATACAATTTATTATATCAAATATCCGTGCAGATATTAAATACTCGCTTCGCATTTTCTACCATTGCACGCCGTACCAATTCTTCATCTTCGTTTCGTATGCGAGCTATCGTATGGACAACATCCATAACCGCAAATGGAGAGTTTCTTTTTCCACGATTTGGTGGAGGTGCGACATACGGAGAATCAGTCTCTGAAAGAATTGAACATAAAGGTGCGTATCGTACCACTTCATCATAATTATGTGTAAATACAAGCACAGCAGTATATGACACAGTAAAATCAATGCTTAAAAATTCCTTTTCTTCTTCAATTCCCCCTGTAAAAAAATGAATATTTCCAGTTAACGCATCGCCATACTCACGTTTAGCGCTTTTTAATAGATCAATGATTTCATGGTAAGCATCCATAGTGCCATCAGATGGTCGCGCATGAATCATAAGAGGCTTTTTTACTGTCGCTGCAAATGCAATTTGTGCTTCAAATATCGGCACTTGTTTTGTGCGTGCATTAGTAATATCTTTAACTTGAAAATAATCTAGTCCACATTCTCCTACTGCGACTGTGCGTGAATTATTAGTGAGTTCCGTAAATATTTTAGCGTCAAACTGCTCGTTTGCATCTGTTGGGTGAAGCCCGACAGATGCAAAGACATTTTTATGTGCGTGCGCAAGTGCCACAGCACTTTTTGATGATTTTAAATCAACACCAACGGCAATTGTTCCAATGTGTTTGTACACAAGTTCAGCAAGTAACTCGTCTCGGTCAGTATCGTATTCACTTCCCTGTATATGACTATGTGCGTCAAAATACTGGAAGCTCATACACCAAGCGCTTCGGTTCGCGTAGCAAGCCGAGGAAATAGGTTCTCTGGTTTTTTGTTCATTTTTATAGCATCACAAATAAGTGAGCTAGTGTGTGGCATAAGAGGCGTTAAAAGATACCCAATAAGAGCAAGATCTTTTACACACTTAGTAATTATTTCTCTACCTTTTTCTTTATCTTTTTTGATAACTTTAAACGGCTCTTCTATAGTTATCTTCTCATCAAGAACTTGGATATATTTCCATACAAAATCCGCTGCCTTATCGAAATGAAATTTAGTAATCGTGTCGCTGTATATTTGTGGTAGCTCCATCAAAATCACTGCCTCAGCCGGTGATTTTAAGAGAGCTACACTTGAAAGTGTCATTATACGAGCAACAAGATTCCCAAGTCCGTTTACAAGATTCGCTGTATACCATTCATCCATACGTTTCCATGTAATATCTGTATCATCGGTCGGATGTACATGACGTAATAATATATAACGTGTAGCATCAGTACCGTATTTCTCAACGAGCTCGTATGGACTGATGACATTACCAACAGATTTGCTCATTTTGTGTCCACCAGAATTGATAAATCCGTGGTACAACACTGTATCAGTAGCAGAAATACCAGCAGATCGTAACATCGCTTGCCATATAATAGATTGAAAACGAACTTGGTCTTTTCCGGCGACTTGTAATGTGTTTCCGTTCTCCCAAAACTTTTTGAAATTACCTTTATTGTCATCCGGCCAACCAAGAGTGGAGATATAGTTTGTAAGAGCGTCAAACCACACATACATAACTTGTGTATCATCTCCAGGAACTGGCACACCCCAAGAAAGACGGGATTTTTCTCGCGAAATACTAAAATCTTCAAGTCCAGCTTTTACAAAATTAAGAGCTTCTTGTTTGCGCCATTCTGGCACAATGGTTTCTTGTCGTGATAAATATTCCTCCAAATATACTTGATATTTTGAAAGTCTGAAGAAATAATTTTCCTCTTCAACTTCCAATGGTTTTGTGTTGGGATGATTCGGACACGCGCCATCTATAAGTTCGGAATCACGTAAAAACATTTCATCTGCGACACAATAGAGTCCTTTATAGGATTTTTTATAAATATCTCCATTTGCTTCGCAACGTTTCCAAAGCTCTCGCGCAGCAATAATATGATAGTTGTCAGTAGTGCGTATAAAATTATCATAAGAAAGATTTAATTTACTCTTGAGCTCCATAAACTCCGAGGCGTAATGGTCAACATATTCTTGCACATTCTGGTTATCTTCACGAGCTTTTTGAAAAATCTTTTGTCCATGTTCATCAGTACCAGTATTAAAAAAGACATCTTCTCCGCGCGCGCGCTGCGCGCGCGCTATCACATCTGCCTGCACGAGTTCAAGTGCATGTCCAATATGTGGGTCTGCATTTACATACGGAAGCGTAGTAGTAATATATTGCGCCATAAAAATAAACTATCTCTTAACTGAATGTACACGACGGTGTCTATCAATGTCGCCAACAAACTCTTGAAGAATTGCCGCAAGTGGTATAGAAAGTAATATTCCAAGAAATCCAGCGAGCTCGGCTCCAGCAACCATGGCAATAATAACAAGGAGTGGTGGCACACCAACTATTTTACGTACAACTAACGGATAAATAAGATGGGCTTCAAATTGATTAACTACAATATATAAACCAGTTACAATAAGAGCGAGTGGCAGTCCTCCTGCGCCAAAGGCAATAATAATTGCTGGAACGGCGGAAATAAATGAACCGAATATCGGGATAATTTCCATAACAGCGGTGAAAAGACCAAGCAATAGTGCGTACGGAACATTAAGAATAAGTAATCCAAGATATACCAATATACCAATAATAACCGAAAGCATAACTTGACCTTGCATCCATAATCCGATTTTATGTTGCGACCGATGCCATAGGTCAACAATATAACTTTCTTTTGACAATGGAGTAATTATACGAAGAAAGTCTTCTATTCCAGATTCCTGTACGGCAAAATAAAATGAAAGAACTACAACGAATACTAAAGAAAAAATACCGCCAAAAATTGTTGTTATCAATTGTATAGCTCCTGTTGATGTGTCAACAAACGTTTGTTGGAGAGAAATAAGTGCATTTGTCAATGCATTACCTCCTTGATTAGCTGCGAATAATCCAGATGTATTTTGAAACGGAGATGGTAATGAAATAGTTTTTAAGTAATGTGGCAACTCGTTTATAAAATTCTGTACTTCTGTAATTAGTGGCGGAAGAAAGAAATAAATAATACTAAAAACAATTGCTGTCGTAATAAAATATGTAAGAAATACAGCAAGCACACGAGGAAACTTGAATCGTGTAAAGAATAATATTCCTGGACGTACTGCTGATGCCAACACAATAGCAGTAATCACAAGCAGTATCAGATCACGTAATGTCCATGCGACAAACGCAATAAGTCCTATGACAATTGCAATTACGATTGTCCCAGGAGTAATAGAAACAATATATTTATTCCGCTCCATATAAGCATATTAACATATAAATATACTACGTTAATTAATATTTATGTACTGCTGATTGTATATAAGATATTGCATCAGCAATAGAAAAACGTTCCTGTTTTGCAGTATTACGTTCGCGAAGTGTTACCGTATCTTTTAATGAAGAATTATCTTTGCCTAATGTGTCAAAATCAATTGTAATACAGAATGGTGTACCAATTTCATCTTGTCGTCTATAACGTTTACCAATATTGCCATTATCATCCCACATAATTTGTGGAATGTCTTTCTTAAGCATCATATACACGTCGCGTGCTTTGGTGACAAGCTCGGTCTTATTTCTTAAAAGTGGCGAGACCATCGCTTTCACTGGTGCAATCGCCGGTGAAAAAGCTAAGTATACGCGTTTCTCTCCATCGGTTTTATCCTCGCGATATGTATCAACTAATACTGCAAGGAACAAACGCCCAACACCTATTGATGATTCAATTATATGTGGTACGAATCGCTCATTAGTTTTTTGGTCAAGATAATCAAGCACTTTACCAGATCCTTTTGAATGTTGTGTTAAGTCATAATTACCACGAGCATGAACACCTTCAAGTTCATCAAAACCCCATGGAAATGCATATTCAATATCCCAAGCATCCTTTGCGTAGAACACTAAATTATCATGCTGTTTCCAACGAAGATTTTTTTCTTTAAGACCAAGACTAAGAATTGCGTTCCAACGATATTCTTTTAATTTTTTATATTCTTTCATCTCCTGTTCTGGTCGTGTGAAATATTGCATTTCCATTTGTTCAAACTCCCGACCACGAAAAAGAAATTGCCGCGGAGATATTTCATTACGAAACGCCTTCCCTATTTGCGCGATTCCAAAAGGAAGTTTCATTGGATTTGAATCAAGCACGTTTTTATAATTTACATAAATACCCTGGCATGTTTCGCCACGAAGATATGATGGCTCTGTTCTGTTTTCTGTAAAATCACCGAGATTTGATTTTACCAGTAAGTTAAACTTACGTGCCCTTGAAAAATCATGACTACTACAACGTTCGCACGCAATCTCCGCACGATGTACATCAAAAAGTTCGTTTATTTCTTTTTCGCTCATTTTTTCATCTGCGGAAACTCCTATTGCTTCAAGTTTTTTATCTACACGAATACGTGTATTACATTTTTTACATTCTGCCATCGGATCAGAAAAACCTTTTGTGTGTCCACTCGCTTCCCAAATACGCGGGTTCATAAATATGCTTGAATCAAGTCCGACAATATCGTCTCTATCATAGACCATTTTTCTCCACCACTGTGCTTTTAGATTATTTTCAAGTTCTACTCCAAGTGGACCGAAATCATATATACCAGCAAAACCTCCATATATTTCAGAGGAAGGAAATACAAATCCACGACGTTTGGCCAATGAGACGATTGTTTCAAGTGATGGTTTATTGTTTGTGTCAAACATAATATATATGGTACTATACTTAGTTTTTGCTTATTGCACAATACCTGAGTTAATGCCGTACTGAGGATTGTGTGTTAAATATGTGGTAACAGAATTTGCAATTGTAGAAACATTTATTTGCGCAAATCTATCAAATGCAGTCCCTGTTGTTGTGTCAAGAAGTATCGGCGCCGTACCTTTCTCGTTGATGCTTGGAGTTATAGATATTTGAAACATCGCTGTGCGTGTCGTATTAGAAGAAATATTTCCAATAGACCAACTAACAGCATGTGTTCCTTTATTGTACGTTACTAATCCGTAATTTGAAGAAACATGACCAGTAAATTGAACATCAGTTGGTAAGTTTGCTGAAATGGTTGCACCACCGACATCGTTTAGTGTATTGTGTACACTCCAAACAATAGTATATGTTGTTGGAATATTTGCGACCGGTGGAATTGGTCCTGTGTTTGCGAATAGTCCTTTTGCATGAAGTACATACGTATCAAGTGTAAGGAGAGTCCCAATTTTTATTTTTTGTGTCAAGGAAGTTGTTGTTGTACCTATTGTTGTGTTTTGTCCGGGATATTCTCCGGCAACAAGAGTACTAAATGTAACAGTTGGATGATATATATTGCCTACCGTAGTACTCGCGACAGGTAATGTATTAAAAGTAAAAGTACCTGTTCCTTGTGCTCCTGGTGGAAGATTTGCAAGTGACGGATCTGTATCTCTACTAAATACAATAGTATGATTTGCGGATTGATATTTTCCATTTGTACTTTTTATATTTGATTGGTCAAGTGCGTTTCCTCCAACAACAACAGCAATATGAGCATTTGTGATAGGAACAGTAAGCGTATTAGTCCACGCAACAGATATATTTGATGTCGTACCCGGCATAAGAGTGGCTGTATTAACCGAACCGTTATTGATTGTTAGAATAGTCGCAATAAATGGTTGAGTAAATGCGATAGTTGCGGTCTGTGTCATATATGCAACTGCGATACTTCCACTTGAAGCGGTGGTAGCTGTGCCAACTGAAAATTGAAATGATTGTTGCGTTCCTATTTGTCCGATAAGAATTCCAGAAATTTTTATGGTTTTTGTCTGATCAGGTATAAGTATTCCTATAAAGAAATTTCCGACAGTAGCGTATGGCGATGATTTCGTAATAGTAAATCCTGCAGGATATGTCATATGCAACACTACACCGCTAATCGGTCTGGTGCTATTTGAACGGATTGTTGCGATAATCGATATAGATTGCCCAGAAACAACTGAAGTAGGTGCGGCAATAGAAACAGAGAGTGGTGTTGAGATAATTGAAATAGAATTAGATGCTTTTTTTGTAAAAGTTGCATTTGAACCACTTGTTTGAAACTGAATTGATGCATGTATAGGAAGAACATCTCCTTGTCCACCAAAAAGTACAACTTTTACTTGACGTTTAACAGTAGCCCCTGGAGCTATTGTTCCTATTTTTTTACTATATCTCGTAAATGATGCAAGTAAATTATCCGCAGAGCGCGTTCCTATCGGAAAAGACACCAAAAGAGTGGCATTAGTAAGTGGTGCTGTATTACGATTAGTAATCGTAATAAGAATAGGGACAGTGTCACCACCGGCAATACTGGTAGGACCTTGTATTGTAACTATCACACGATTTGTTGATACAGATCTTGTGCCAGAAAAAAGTAAGTATGCTGAAACACCACCAGCAATCAAAAAGAATACGAATGATACCCAAAAAAATAATACTGCCAAACGCACATGTTTATGTGGTTTAGGTGGTGTTGTAAAAGAATCTTTTTTCCACGTATGTGCCGATTTGGAACGACGCGGTGTGGAAACCTTACGTATTACATGATGTGCTATACCACCACGTGCGTAAAGTTCTTCTTGTTTTTTTTCAAGAGAACCTCTATCGTCTTCTTCCGCTGACATAGTATCAGTATACTGTATTTGTTATGTTTCGCTATAACCCTGATGCCGCAATTCCTCTATTTATACGAGTAATATAAAAATGTTGTCTTTCGCGAAATGACTGCAGCACTGCCGAATGATATATGAGATTATCTTTATTCTCTGGTAATTTACCATCATCTAATCCAAGCATATTCATAATACGAAGTGCAGCAAGTTGTTCAATTGACTCATGGAGTATTTCCGGAAATTTATTTAAAGCTTGGAAAAAACCTGCAAATGTTTCATACAGTGATGATTGTTGCATTTCTCCTGGTGTAAGACGAATAAGAAGATCTACCACACGACCAACTCGTGTACGCTGAGCAAACGGAAGAATAGTAGCCCAATTATGTCTGATACGTGCACCAAACAAACGCCATCCGTATTGACCATATACTAATGAAAAATCAGACTCTGCAAATGTCTGTAATGCACTTGCTAATTTTGCAGCTGGTTTCCGTATTCCTTTTACACGTGCACGCAATAATCCAAGTTCATCAGTAAGTAATATAACGGAAATATCCCCTTCGGCAATTGGAAACCGTGCTAAAACAAATCCTGTAACAATATATTTATGTCTCATCGCGTTGTATTGAAAAAGCAATTGTACCAAACGAGAGTTTGACATCATACTCGTAATTATTTTTATGTAAAAATATAATACGTGAGACACCGTTGAAAACCTCATCAGTAAAATGCATTTCTGCAGATTGTTCAACTGTAAGATGAATAGTGTCATTTGGTGAAAGTCCTATCGTCTTGCGCGCAGAAGCAATTGCACGTGTAAACTCACGTATGTCACCTTCGTGAATAAGACTATCAGTAAGTTTTGTATCAAGCAATAATTCAGAAGTATTCATATTTATATGTTTGACATTTACTTCATCAGCAAGAAGAGCGGTAATTTCCGATGATAATTCTCCTGGAATTGATAATTTATTAAGTGGTTGTCTAACTTTTATTTGTGCTTTTTGACGAAGCATAAGGACTTCAGAAGCAATAGCTCGCACTTTTTTCATATCAGCAATAAGTACTGTGTCTTCATTTTTGTCGTTAATAGAAGTTTTTATTCCAGTCGTACTATCTAAAGATGATTGCCAAGATATAAGATGTACGCTTTCTGGGTCGTCTTTTTTACAAACTTCTTGAAATATATATTCAGCAATAAATGGTGCAAACGGTGCAAAAAGAATTGCTATTGTACGAAGAGAATCTTGAAGTGTTGTAAGTGCTTCTTTTTTTTCTTTTGGTGTACCTGTACGAATACGATCACGCGAACGACGAATATACCATTGTGAAAGATCTTCCGTCAGTGTGCGAAGAAGTTTAATGGCATGAATTGTATTATATGTATTAAGTGCAACAGTTACGGCATTTGTGGTTTCATTAATACGTGCACGTATCCAACGGTCAAGTATATGTATTGACGTAACATGTGTTGTAGCAGTATGTACATTCTTTTGTGTGTCTGCAAATAATTTATAAAAATGTACACTGTTTAATAAAAGCATCAACACACGATTATATACTTCTCGCACATCTTCTTCTCGAAAAGAAAAATCTTCAGCCTGCATTACAACACTACCGAGTAAATATAATCGAAGCGCATCAGCACCATATTGATTAATTTGTTCCATTGGATCTCTAAAATTATTTTTTGATTTTGACATTTTTGAACTGTCCGCAGCAAGTATAGTTCCTGTGGTTACAACGTTTATAAAAGCCGGTTTATCAAAAAGGATAGTGTTGATGGCGTGCAGATAATAAAACCACGTGCGTGTTTGTGCTATATATTCTGTAATAAAATCTGCTGGTGAACGTTTTGCAAATAGTGATTTATTTTCCATTGGCATATGTAATTCTGCAAATGGCATAGAACCAGATTCAACCCAGCAATCTAATACTTCAGGAGTCCGTTTGTAAGACATCCCTTCTTTATCAACGAGTGTTATATCATCAATATATGGACGGTGTAGGTCAAGTTCATAATCTTCATCGTGTGGTAACGGTATAAAATCAAGCCTTCCGTATTGCGCTTTATGATACCACTGAATACCTTGTGTACTCTTTCGTGATAATCCTTGTGCAGCAAGCTGTAATACCCATAACGGACTATAGTGCGATACTATTAGAATTCGCTTTCCATGATAACGATTTTCAATTTCATACAAAAATTGTGCGGTACGACGACGGACATCATTAAATGATTCACCACCAGGTGGTGCTTTGTTAAATTTATCATCAATAGTTGGGAAAAGAGTGTCCAATTCTTTATAAGACATACCTTCATATTCACCGGCATCTATTTCGCGTAAACGCTCATCAATATGAACAGCGTCTTTTAATATACCAAATTCTTCTGCTACAATATATGCCGTTTCTAATGTACGAAGAAATGGAGAAGCAATAATAATATCAATTCCGCCTTCTTCATTTATTTCTTTTTTCATTTCTTTCGCACTATGTAAAGCTTCAGCGCGACCTATGTCAGTGAGACAATCTTCATTATGTGTAGAAAATTTTGTATTCAACGTTTTGGTTACGTTGCTTTGCGCTTGCCCATGACGCATTATGAAATAAGTATTCTTACTTTTCAATATATATCGCTTCAAATCCGCAACAGAACCGATTACTAACAATTTGTCTGATTTTGTATTACGCCATACTGGAAGTGGCGTCGCCCAGTATCTATTACGAGAAATGGTCCAGTCTGGTGCAGTTTCAAGAATGTGTCGGAAACGTCCTTCTTTCAGATGTTTCGGTATCCAATTTATTCGCTCATTAAGCTCAATCATTCGGTCTTTATATTTTTGAATATTTATAAACCATGAAGGTACTGCATTATATATAAGTGGAGTACCACATCTGTAACAATGCGGATATTGGTGTGTAAATAATGCTTTAGAAAACAAACGTTCGCGTTTGTATAAATCTTCTTTAATGCTTTCCTCTGCGTCTTTAATATAAACTCCACGCAAAAAATCAGGTACTATATTTTTGTATGTACCATTTTGATGCAACATCTGCACCATCGGAAGACCCTCACACTTTCCAAGTTCATAGTCATCTTCACCATACATTACAGCAGTATGTACTATACCTGTTCCGTCTTCTGCTGTAACAAACTGTGCTCCATATACATGAAATGCATTTTTAAAATCGGCTGTCTTATCAAATGGCGGATAAAGTGGTTCATACTCCATACCAATAAGCTCACTTCCATGTTTTTCTTCTATAATAGTATATGAGTCTATGTTGCCAAGAACCTCCAAACGATTTTTTGCGAGAATATATCTACGTGGATTTTTGTTATCTGTTTTTTCTTCCACTACTACATATATAAGTGACGGGTGTACAGCAAGAGCAACGTTTCCAGGTAATGTCCATGGTGTTGTTGTCCAAGCAAGAAATGAAGTATTTGGAATATTTTTTAGCGGGAAAGTAATTGTAACCGCTTCTTCCGTTACTTCTTTGTAGGAATTATCCATTGCAATTTCTGCCTTTGCAAGAGGTGTCTCACAGTGTGGGCAATACATAAGTACACGATTTCCTTCATATAAAACGCCTTTCTCATGAAAGGTCTTTATCGCCCACCATACAGATTCCATATAATCAGTGTCCATAGTTTTATACGAATGATCAAAATCAACCCAACGTCCAATACGTTCAACGTATTGTTTCCATTGAGAGACATATTCAAGCACCATGGATTTCGCTTCTTTATTAAAACGAGCAACACCGATTGCCTCGATATCTTTCTTTGTTTTAAGTTTTAATTTTTCTTCAACCTTGCTTTCAACAGGTAATCCGTGGCAATCCCAACCCCAAACTCGGCGAACATGATAACCACACATTGTTTTATATCTCCCAACTACATCTTTAATTGTACTACTGAGAATATGTCCGAAATGTGGCAACCCCGTCGCAAATGGCGGTCCATCATAAAAAGTAAATTCTCCTTGTGGAGATTTTTTGGAAAGAGTTTTTTTAAAAATATCACATTTCCGCCAAAATAAGAGAGTTTGTTCCTCTTGAGAAACAATTTTAGATTTATTTCGTTCATTCATATTGTATATCCTACCGCTTTTGCGGACAAAAAGATATCGTCCAAGCATCAGCTCGGACGATGTGTGTGGGGGGGTTTTTGTTTTTGTAAATTTAGTGGTTAATCACATATTCAGGCATTATGCCTGAGCTTACATATTTTTTTACATCATCTTCGATGCAAAAGGATCTTGATGATCCCCATATATCATATTCTGACATTGACCGCTTGTAAGCAACCTTGGTAAAAAAAATTTTAATTTCTTCAATTTCTTCAATTTTCAGGCCCAGGTCCAGATTTTTACTCATTTTTTTTCAGTTCCTCCCTTTTTTTTATTTTTTAGACAACGACAAAGATCCCCCAATAAAAACGGTAGCACATATACCTTATAAACGCAAGCTATATAATATGTTGTATAAAAATGTGGGTAGATATCATTAAAATACCCAAATTAAGTGACACTTAATTTGGGTATTTTTTTGGGGAAAATCTTTTTTTCTATTTTTTTATTATATCATAATTCCACGAGAACGAGAGTAGGTACGATTACAATTTTCTCTTAATTTTCTTTCCATTTTTTTTGTTTGCTCATTCATTTCAGAGATTATAAATATAATCTCTGAACTTACATACTCAGGTATAACTTTATACCTGTAGTATTTTCGCAAGTCTGTATAGACCTGCGATCTGTGTAGATCTTTTCTGTGTTTTCTTTGAGAATTGAAAAACAGTTCTCTGACTTTCCAGTTCTCATATATACAGATATTTTGAAGTCTTTCGACCTCTTTCAATAACTTTTCTTTTCTTGTTTTTTTACTCAATTTTCCTCCCTCCTTTTATTTTTTAGGCTTATACGACAAAGATCCCCCAAAGAAAACGGTAACACACATATCACCTAAACACAACTTCGTATAAATTGCTATTGCTTCGGTTCTCACATCCGCTCTAATGCTGGTATTCCAAGAAGAGTAAGTCCGCGATTCATTGTATGAGAGAATAAATTCGCTAATCGCAATGAATATCCTTCATATTTACCGCCTATAATTTGATTATTTGCATAAAACGTATTCCATTGACTCGCAAGTTGTGTAAGATATGTTACAAGAATGTTTGGTGCAAGATGTTTTTGTGCTTGCGTTGTTATATCTGGAAAACGTGCAAGAATACGCATAAGCATATATGGCTCGGATGGAATATTTTGAGTTAACACAGGCGCATTAACATTTTTCCCTTTTTCTATCGCTGTACGTAACACAGAAAGCGCGCGGACGAGCGCATACTGTATATACGGACCAGAATCCCCTTCAAGAGAAAGTGATTTTTCAGGGTCAAAAATAATATCTGCACCTGGTGAACGACGTAATATCATATATTTGACAGCACCAATCGCTACTTGCATAGCTATTGTTCTGTCAGAATTTTTTCTAAGAGTATGCGCAAGAACATCTTCTAAAAATATATTTGCTGATATAATACCTCCGGTACGTGAGGACATTTTCCCAGTTGTGAGCCGTAGAAAACCATGTGATATATGTACTGTCTTTTTCGCAATAATCGGAGCTATTTCATTTAATGCTGCAAATACCACTTGAAAATGCCCTATTTGTTCATTTGCAGTAATAATAATAGATTTATCTGACGGAAACCGTTCTTCTTTTAAAAACGCAAGCCCAATATCTTTTGTTTCGTACGTTGGTGTACCACGTGATGTAATAAATACAAGTGTATGTAATCCTTTTTTTTCTCCGTGATACACGACTGCGCCATCGCTTTTCTCAAATATTCCATTTGTTAGACCACGATTAACTGCATCAAGACCAAGTACGGTTGTATCGCTGTCATAAAATGTATAGTCAAATCGTATACCAAGTTTTTTATATAATTGTTCAAATGCTTCCATAGATACTTCCCTGCCAATACGCCATTTCTCATAGATTTCCTGCTCATCATCTGTAAGTGGTTTATGTTCGGCAAGTTTATTCATTATGTGATATATCGTAACGTTGAGTTTATCAATAGTATTGTGAGCATCTGAACTTTCTTCATACGCACGTGAACCATACTTATATGCTTTCCCAATTTCTTCAGCTGTTGGTTGTTGACTTGTTGTATTGTGCATATGTTGAAGCCCCCAGAGTGTCTTAGCGACTGGTGGACCAACATCGCCACCAAATGTATCACGAGCGACGGTTGCACCTTCATTTTCAATTAGGCGCGCAATTGATTCACCTATAATTGCTCCCATAAGATGTCCTATGTGCATTTCCTTGAAAGGATTCGGGTTGCCGAATTCAACGATAATACGTTTATCTGCAAGAGTTCTGCCTTTCCCAAATTCGTCTGGTGTAGCAAGAGTTTCTTCAAGCAAGAGTGAATAAAAAGATGTAGAGAATGAAATATTGATAAATCCTGGACCTGCAACTTCCACTTTTACAGCCTGCTCGCCCAAACGCTCGCGGATAATATCCGCGAGCGTTTGGGCTACATCATATGGTGATTTTTTTAGCTCCTTCGCAACAACCATCGCAACATTAGTTGAAATATCACCATGAATCATTTGTGTCGGATATTCAACTATAAATTCAACATCTGGAAAACCAGATGCATTTAATGCTTCCTTTACTACAGAATATATCAATTTATACATATTAAGTGCAGTGTATCAGAATCTATCGTTTTATGTAAAAACTATTTTTATTATAGACTCTGTAAATATCCATTAAACTTTATAATCTTTTTACTCACAAATAAAAGATTCTTTAATAATGTGTTTACGAGCAAGCGAGCGTATATTATCTCGTACAGAAGCTACAGTAGCATCATCACGTTTTTTCAATACTTCAATCATAAGCTGTGCAACCTGAGCAGATTCATTTTCATTAAAACCACGTGTGGTAAGTGCTGGGGTACCAAAACGAATACCAGACGGATCCATCGGTCGACGTGTATCATCAGCAATAACGTTTTTATTGAGAGTGATGCCGGCACTATCAAGAAGAGATTCCGCTTTCCCACCTGAGATTTTAAACGATGTTTGTACGTCAAGTAAAATAAGATGATTACTCGTACCACCAGTAATCATACGTGCTCCTTGTTTTGCAAAAACATCAGCCATAGCTTGTGCGTTTTTAATAATCTGAGACGCGTACTTTTTAAAGTTCGGCTGTAGTGCCTCATGAAATGCGACTGCCTTGGCAGCTATGTTGTGCATATGCGGACCTCCTTGAAGTCCTGGGAAAACAGATTTATTTATACGCCGAGCGATTTTCTCATTTTCTCGCGTTAAAATCATACCTCCACGTGGGCCACGAAGCGTTTTATGTGTTGTCGTCGTCATAACATCAAACCCATAGTCAAAAGGGTTTTTTACAGCTTCACCGGCAATTAAACCTGCAATATGTGCGATATCCATCACTGCAATAGCATTAACTTCTCGTGCAATTTTCACAAACTTTTCATAATCCAATTCACGCGGATATGCCGAAAATCCGGCAAGAATTATTTTGGGTTTGACTTCTTTAGCAACACGTAGCATCTCGTCATAATCAATCTCACCGGTTTCAATATCTTTCATTCCATATCGTACGAAATTAAAGATTTTTGTAAGATATGTTACCGGATGTCCATGTGTTAAATGCCCACCATGTGATAGCTTCATACCGAGCACAGTATCGCCTGGTTCAAGGAGAGCAAAATACATTGCTATATTTGCGTTAGCTCCACCTAACGGTTGCACATTGGCATATTCTGCATTAAATAATTTTTTAGCACGGTTTATTGCAAGTGTTTCCACAACGTCTGTAAACTCCTGTCCGCCATAATAACGTTTACCAGGATATCCTTCCGCGTATTTGTTTGTAAGTGACGAAGAGAGTGCTTCGTGTACCGCTTGCGATACGTAGTTTTCCGATGGAATAAGTTCAAGACCATCACGCTCTCGCGCATCCTCGCCCACAAGTGCTTTGTATATCTCGCTATCCTCACGTTTTATAAAAGGCATGTCCATATATGTATATTACTTCAAAAGAGATTTTTGCGCGATAGTTTTTCCGCCACTCGCAGTCGCGGGCAAAATAATACTATAAAAATATGGTAAGACTTGGCCAAGCGGCCCGGAGCGCCGTGTTTTTGCTTGTTATTATTTTGTCTGGATAGAAGGTATTCATCAAAAACGCTTTATAAAATATTTTGATAATCCAGCGATTTCATATTTAACATAGTTTGATTCAGCAACATCGTATATAGTTTCTGGAACTTCTTTCATATATTCATAACGAATACGAACAACAGTCTGTCCATCTCGTACCAACATATCTTCTTGTGGAATGACTTCAAGTGTAATAGGTCTTCCACGCACATTACCATTGTGTCCATATCCCCACCCTGGGTCAATATATCCAGCTGCGTGTGAACGAAACTCACCGAGTCTTGGATCTATCGCACGTAATTCAGCGGAAAGATGTGGTGGCACACGTACTAATTCTTTTGTTGAAAGAATATAAAAATTACCTTTTCGTAAAATATATTCATCATTTAATACATGTATTGGTTTAAAAAAATCTATCGGTTTATAGTATCCGATTTTTTTAAGGTCTAATATCTTACGAGTACCACGGCATTCCCACCCCATTGCCTTATCTACACGCAATGTGAGCATAAGTGAGCCAGACTGCCAACGCGCTTGTTGTCGCGACAATTTCCTACCATCAATATGAAATAATAATCCTTTATTTTTAATTTCAATTTCAGTTTGTTCCGAGTTAAGAAAAGATTTTCCATCCATAAAACGCATTTGTGAAATTGAGAGTCCAGGGTAAACTATTACAGGAAAATAGTCTGTGCGCGCTAATATCCATATTTCACCAGACCACTCTGACCCAACGATGGCATCATACATATCAACATTGTCCGCAACAGTCCTACAAAAAAAACCTAGTCGTCCTGTTGATGACTTTGGATTTGCGTATCCGTACACTGCTTTTGGTAATTTCCACTTCCCAGTAACGCGAATAATGTATGGAACGCCAACTTCAAGTGGCTCAGATAGATTGTGTGGTGTAGCGCCAATAATTGGAAGTATTTTTCTAACTTTTTCACCATGTAATGGTAGAAAAATACTCTCAAGTCTATATGCTTCATCTGAAAGTGGTAGATCAATCGATGCTGGGTTGATATATTTTCCATCAACACCAGTGATATGGCCATCTGTAAAAAGCTTATGAAGTGTTTGTTTTGGAAGCACTCCTTTTTTTATCATCATTAAACTGTAATACTATATATATAATAACGCAATACGATAGAATAATACTTCGCAACCATACAAAGCACGTCTACACTACTTATAGATATTTATTAAATATAGTAGAAACATTTTTATATACCTCCAAAAAAGAAGGCTCAGCGTTAATAATATATGGAGTTCCATTATCTCCTACGTGTTTTAGATATCCATTACGTACTCGTTTATGAAAATCTAATTTCTCAGTATCAAAACAATTAATTTCTCCTTTCCTGCTTACTACACGTGCTAACCCAATCTCCGGCTTAATATCCAACAAAATATATACATCAGGTTTCCATTTACTAACTATAAATTCACTTATAGAAAGCAAAAACGGAAGAAATTCTTGTCGTTGTCTTCCGTAAATCTGATATGCAATTGTTGAAAGACCGAAACGATTACTAACAACCGTTTTTCCAGCTTCAAGTGCTGGTATGATAATTTCTTCAAGAAGTTGTGCACGCGCCGTAAGAAACAAAAGTAATTCAGACTTAATGCTTATTGGTGACGTATTATTTGAAAATAAAATCTCACGTATATGTTCACCAAGTACCGTACCACCAGGTTCGCGTGTAAATACAATATCAAAATTATCAACATAATCCTTTTTAAGTTGGTCGATATTTGTATCTTTGCCGGAACCCTCACCTCCTTCAAACACTATAAATTTACCTCTTTTTTTGCATTTCATACAGTTTATTATACTAATATAAACACCTTAACATAAGAAAGTGGTACTATAATATATTATAGTAAACATTATGTCATTCAACAAACTGAAACATTCCGTACGTAATATTATTGGTGGTGGTAAGGTGTTAGTTCTTGATACTGGAGCGGTTATAACGCCTGAAGCAGAGGCGATGTTGCAAGCTCTTCATTCTCGTTCTGTTGGTGGTGTTGAAGCGCATCTTAAAACTCTTACTGAAAATGGTGTTGAAAAATTTATGTCTTCATTTTATGTCGGTTATGGTCATAAATCAATCGGGGATTGTGGTACATCTACAATATTTATAGAAGGAGTATCCATGCTTGCTGCAAAAGCAATTCAAGATTGGCAATTATATTCCGGCCAAGAATCTTCAACCAGATATATTGATTTTTCTTCACAACCATTCATTGATCCTGTTGGTTCAAAAGAATCAAAAAACATACTGGAACGATGGCGCACTTTCTATCTCAAAGGAATGACTCCAGTCCAAGAGAAACTCAAAAAACAATATCCGATAAAAATTGACGAGGATGAAACAATATATAATAAAGCTATTAACGCACGTGGATTTGATATTATGCGTGGATTTCTTCCTGCAGGTGCGTCAACAAATTTATCTTGGCATACTAACTTACGACAAGCAGCAGACAAACTAATGATTTTGCGTCACCACCCACTTAAAGAAGTACAAAATATTGCCGACAGTATTGAATCAGCTCTTCAAGAAATGTTTCCGAGCTCGTTTGGTCATAAACGATATGAAAAAACCGAGACATATAATGATATATGGATGAGTATTGAAAATTATTTTTCAAAAACAGATGCTATTGATTTCCGTCTCACAAAAGATTTGATTGACCATGAGCTATTGGCAAAAAATCGCGAATTTCTGCAATCGCGACCGGCAAAAACAGAATTACCTCATTTTATCGCGGAGTGCGGAACTGTACAGTTTGAATTTTTGCTTGACTTCGGTTCGTTTCGCGACATACAACGACACCGTGCGATTATACAACGAATGCCACTTGTAACCATCGCACACGGTTTTGGTGAATGGTATTTGGAAGAAATGCCGGACACATTACACGAAGAAGCGAATATACTTCTCGCAGAACAAGAAAAAGAAATAATAGGGCTTGGCATACCAAAAAAAACTGCACAATATTATATTGCTATGGGATACAACATTCCAAATCGCATAACTGGAAGTATTCCTGCACTAGTATATTTAGTAGAACTTCGCGCAACACGGTTTGTACATCCTACACTTAGAAAGCGCGCTGTAGAAATGGCGACTGCGCTTCTTGAACAATATGGAAAAGACGGACTAACGCTTCACCTTGATGAAGACCCAGGAAGATTTGACATTGCACGAGGTACGCACGATATTGTATCAAAATAATTTCACTCTGTATTAATATAAAACATGCGCAATGGTAAAGCCACCGCGCATGTTTTATATAGTTCTACCCTATCATTAAGTCTCAAGGAATTGACTATAACAGATATTGAGCTCAGCGACATCGTGATGGCGGCGAAAACTGGGCTTAGCAAGATTCCAAATCCGGATACAGCACCAGAACAAAACTTGTCCGCCTTTGGTGGGCTTTTTCTTTGGTGGCGATAGGAATGAAGGCGAAGTTATAGAAAAATGAGGAAAAGAATAAACATGGTCTGACCTTATTTATTCAAAAATGT
Source organism: uncultured Candidatus Saccharibacteria bacterium (assembly GCA_964499455.1). Taxonomy (GTDB): domain Bacteria; phylum Patescibacteriota; class Minisyncoccia; order Phycocordibacterales; family Phycocordibacteraceae; genus C7867-001. The sequence continues at coordinate 27,527 of CAZCLC010000007.1, forward strand.
AACGTGGCAAAATAATCATCTAATGTTTCAGCACGTCGTATCATTTCAAAACTTCCATCTTTCTTCAAGAGAAATTCAGCTGATCTTAGTTTTGCGTTGTACTGAAAACCCATCGCATGACCGTGCGCGCCAACGTCATGTATGACCAACACGTCTCCTATGGAAAGTTTTTGCATTACTCTATCAATAGCAAACTTATCATTATTTTCACATAGAGACCCTGTAATATCATACATTTCTGACTCTTTTTCTTTTTTTCCCAGTACGGATATGTAATGGTACGCCCCGTATATTCCCGGTCGCATTAAATTTGCCATTGTCGCATCTACTCCGGCATATTTTTTATACGTATCTTTCGTGTGAATAAGTGTTGTTACCAAATATCCAAACGGTCCGGAAACATACCTTCCCGATTCCATCACAATTGGAACATCTCCATGACCTGACGCAATAATTTTTGTATCATACGATTTCTTCATGTAATCTGAAATCTCCTCAATATCCAACCTATCCTCATCTTCTTTATAAGGAATGCCTAGACCGCCCCCGATATTGATAAATTCAAATTTTATACCTAATTCATTATAAATATCTACAACAAGATTAAATATAATATCGATAGTTTCATTAAAATAGTGCGAATCAAGTTCGTTCGAAGCGACCATTGTATGTATTCCAAAACGCCTTACTCCACCCTCTATCAATATCTTATATGCTTCCATCATCTGGCTCGCAGTAAGTCCAAACTTTGCTTCTTTGGGTTTTCCTATAATAGCGTTACCTTGTTTAAGGGTGCCTGGGTTAAATCTAAACGATGCAATCTCCGGAAGACTACCTACATTCTCTTTGTAAAAATCTATATGAGTAATGTCATCAAAGTTTACTATCGCTTTTAACTCAGACGCTTTTATGTACTCATTTGCTGGCGTGTTATTGGATGTAAACATTATATCTTCTTCTGAAAAACCAGACTTTTCAGCAAGAACAAGTTCTCCAAGTGAACTACAATCAACACCACAGCCTTCCTCTTTTAACAATTTCAAAATGCTTGGGTTGGGAAGAGCTTTTACCGCAAAATAATTCTTAAAATTTTTAACCCATGAAAATGTCTTATAAAGCTCTCGTATATTATTCCTAATGCCAATTTCGTCGTACACGTAAAAAGGGGTTGGCTGTTCCTTTATAAGTCTCTGTATTTGGGTAAGTGTAAATGGCACTTTTTTCACACACTAATGTTAGCATGGAAAATGAGAGGATCAAAAAAAAGTGATTTAACACGTTTGTTATTATTGAAAGTGTTTATATAAAAAAACAACTCCGCTCACACGTT
>CAZCLC010000008.1:0-27345 GCA_964499455.1 uncultured Candidatus Saccharibacteria bacterium
ACACTTTTATTAGTATATCGTAATATCCACTCACCCGTTAGTTATTCAGTATTTGAGAGAGTCAAACTCTCTCAAATATTGCCCGCCCAGTAAGAACAAAGTTCTTACTGGGCGGTGCACTCGGAGAAAAAGCCGCTTCGCGGTTATACACATATAAAAATATATTTATATACAAGTACACAAATATATTTTTATATGTGTATTGAAACTTCGTTCCATTTTCTCCTCACTTGTCCGCCCAGTAGGACTTGAACCTACAACCAACTGCTTAAGAGGCAGCTGCTCTACCAATTGAGCTATAGGCGGTTCTTTGCATAGTATCTGAAACGATGTATTACTTCAACAACAATATAACAACATAGAATATAAACTCTTGCTTCACTATATATACTTATTGCACATTGCGTATTTAATATATTACATCTAATAACTTACTTTTGTGTTTGTACCCGGAGCCGGACTTGAACCGGCACGGAGATTTTTGGGCCCCCCCAGGGTTTTAAGCCCTGTGCGTCTACCATTCCGCCACCCGGGCGTACGTCGGTCCCGTATGGAATCAACGTGAGGCCCGAGCGGGAATTGAACCCGCGAATCGCGGTTTTGCAGACCGCTGCGTTACCACTTCGCCACCGGGCCGACACATAACATAATGATAATACCGCAATTTAGTATTTTGAGCTACTTTTATTTAAGATTATCATTATGTATATCTTTTTTATTTACATCTTCTACTTGATGGAAAAGTTCATCAAGATGTTGACGATTTTTCTCACCCTCATCAAATATAAAACGTATGCTTGGAATATATCCAAAACGAGCTTCTTTTTTAAGGTACATAAAAAAATCACGTTGATGTCGTCTAAGAAATGAGATTGCAGACTCTTGTGCTGTATCAGGGAAAACACTTACATATATAGTTGCGCGTGTGCGGTCTTTTGAAAGAACTGCACATGTTGGTGTAATAAGAGAATTACGGTTTGCGACTCGAGCAATGTACCCCGCAGCAAAACGAATTAACGTACCTTCTTCTATTTGACGATGATATGTACTCATAGTTTTAGTACTTATGTATGAACAATAACGTATGGTATAAGTGTATCACCTTGAGCGATTTCAACCCGTGTTTCAATTTCAAGCCCACAATCACCTTCCGTACGAATCTCTGATACATTTGCTCTCGCTTGTTGCAAATTAGTAATTTTTCCTTCACCAAGAGGTATTCCGCGACGTAGAATATGCACCGCCGTATTAATAGTGCATATACCTGACGTAAGACGTACACCAATTACATATTTATGAGAATGTGCGCTAAATATTTTAAGAATAGTAAGTTTACCTATTTGCTTTTCTGTGGTAATACGTGGAGTACGTTCTTTAAGAAGAGCTTCTACACGTGTACGAGTATCATAAATAATATCGTTAGATTCAATTGGAATTGATAAACGTTCCGCAACATCATACGCAACCGTATCAATATGAACATGAAAAGCTATAACAGCACCATGTGCTACGTGAGCTGTTTTAACATCATGCTCTGTAACAGAACCGATTGATGAAGAAAGAATATTTATTTTTGCGTGGTCAAAATCTATTTTTGAAAGTTCGTGTGTAATTGCATCTACACTACCCATAGTATCTGCTTTTATAACGAGTGGAAGTATTGCTGTATCATCAGAAGAAACATTTCGTATTGTTTGGTGTTGTATATTGTGCTGCGATGAATGTTTGTCTATATGAGCAAGTGCTTCTTTTCGTGTCTTTGCTGTTGTAAACGGCATCCCAACAAGTGGTAATGTTGTAAAACCAGAAACACGTACTGGCATTGAAGGACCTGCTTCCAGTATACGTTTACCAGTAAAATCTTCTATAAATCGTACTGGTGCATACGCATCAACAGCAACTACAAAAGTATGTGGCATAAGTGTGCCGTTTTTAATAATAAGAGTTGCAGCGATGCCACATTGTGAATCTTGCATTGATTCCAATATAAAACCTGTTGCTGGAAGTGATTTATCTGCAGTTAATTCAGCAATATCGGCAGTAAGCAATACAAGACCAAGAAGATTTGGAATTCCTTCACCAGTTTTTGATGATATTGAAGTATATGGAATAGAACCACCAAGACCTTCAAGATATATTTCATTTTTAAGTAATGATGCTTTCGTATGTTCAATATCTGCCCCACGTTTATCAATCTTCGTTAATGCAACTATGTATGGTATATGTGCATCATTAATAGCATCAAGTGCGTCTTTTGTTTGAGGCTTAAATCCTTCATCAGCTGCAACTACAAGAATAGCTATATCAGCAACAGATGCTCCACGAGCACGAAGTGTGTGAAATGCTTCATGACCCGGAGTATCAAGAAAAGTAATTTTACGTTGTACAGATTCATATTCGTATTCAACTTCATAAGCGGATACATGTTGTGTAATACCACCAGCCTCTTTGGCAATAGTATTTGTTTTACGTATGTAGTCTAGGAGTGATGATTTCCCATGATCAATATGCCCCATGACTACAACGATTGGTGCGCGAGTATTTTGTTCCATAGTATTAGTGAGTACACCACAATATAAAATAAAATGCAAATATATATATAAAAAACGATGTTATAGCGTATACTATTATTATACTTATATTGTTTTATGCAAAAGAAGAAAAAGAAAAAGAAAATTGAGAAGGTGTTTGCTGAAACTGCAAAACTTTTTGATAAAAGTGTAAATACTACAGTAAAAAGTGAGCGTGCAATTGTACACACTGCTTCTATACAGCGTGCTGAAGAATATTGGGGTAAATTAGGACCAGGACTTATAACAGGAGCTGCAGATAATGATCCATCAGGTATAGCAACATATTCGCAAGCTGGTGCGCAATATGGTACACAGCTTATCTGGACTACTCTATTTACATTTCCGTTTATGGCAGTTGTACAAGAGCTTGCTGCACGCATTGGTATTGTGTCAGGTAGAGGGCTTGCTGCAAATATTAAACGTCATTATTCGCGAACTACACTTGTTACTATAACTACTCTATTATTTGCGGCAAATACACTTAATATTGCCGCCGATTTAAATGCAATGTCTGCTAGTACAAAATTGATTATTTCAGGTATCAATCTTGAAATTTTTGTTGTATTATTTGCTTTAATTATTTTATTATTGCAAATATTCACCAGTTACGCGCAATATGCGAAGTATCTAAAATATTTGAGTCTTGCGCTTTTTTCATATGTTATCACTGCGTTTGCAGTACATTTAAATTGGGTAGAAATTATTCAACATACCGTTATTCCATCTATATCATTTACAAAAGATCAAATGTTTTTATTAGCAGCTATCTTCGGTACTACAATTTCACCATATCTTTTCTTTTGGCAAACTTCTCAAGAAGTGGAAGAACGAATATTACATGGCGAGACTACAGTTAGAATTCGTCAACGAGACGTAAGTAAACTTAGTCTATACAATATGCGTGTAGATGTATGGTCAGGTATGTTCTTTTCAAGTTTGATTGCTTTCTTTATTTTTGCAACTACAGCCGGAGTATTGTATTCACATGGAATTACTTCAATTACTACTGCTGCCGATGCCGCCCGTGCACTTAAACCATTCGCTGGCGGTTTTACATTTATTTTATTTGCGTTTGGTGTTATAGGTACTGGTTTATTGGCAATACCTGTTCTTGCTGGGTCAACAGCATACGCAGTAGCTGAGAGTTTTGGATGGCGGTATGGTTTATATAGAAAATTGAAACAAGCGTATGCGTTTTATGGAGTTATTATTATTTCTATGATTTTCGGCGTTGTAGCAAACTTTTTTAACCTTGATCCTATTAAAGGTCTTATCTATGCGGCTGTAGCAAACGGACTGATAGCACCTGTTATGCTATTTTTTATTATACGTATTAGTCGTAATAAAATGATAATGGGCAAATATCGTAGCGGGATAGTATCAACTACTTTTATGTGGGTAACTATTACAATTATGACTATTGCTGGGATTGCTGCGATTCTTTCGTTCTTCTAAATCAATATAAGTATATAAAACATTATACAGATATCTAATGTTTATATGTATAAACATTAAACAAATACTAAAGACCTCACCGGGAAGAGAGGTCTTTAGTATTTGTTTGAACTTATTACTATGCTCCCTTCTGAAAAGCTCCCCAAAAACCAAGAATCGCGATAATAGCACCTGTCACAACTACTACTGTTTTGGTATCCGCCCCTCCGATGAAAGGCATTATAATGACCCAAAGACCAAGAATACCGTTTATCCATTGTTGCCACATAATAATATAAAGAAATTAGATTTATGCTAATCTCGACCACGTTTACTTATAAAAGAAGCTTCCCGAAAACTCCTCTAATTAAATTATATACCCTATTTGAATGATTTTGCTAACATTATACACAGGTAGTTCATAATTAAAGTATGCACTATATATCATGTTGTTGATTAATGTGAGGTGTTTTTGAAGCTATACTACGATCAATCGCTTCAGCTTTTTGGCTTTCGGTTTCAATACGTTCAGCTTCATTTTCCATTGTTTTATGTGCAATTGCCCTAAGATTATATACATTCATTAATGAAAAAGTAACCATACCGGCACCTATAATACCTAATGCATTTACAAAAAAAGTTGAAAAAGCTCCAAGAGCAATTGGAATACTCATCCACACAATTCCGATACCAACTGTTGCAAGTGGTGGTATTATTGCTACTGAAATAGCAATTCCAGGTAATGTTTCAGAAAGTTTCGGTTTAACAAGTGCATATACAACAGCTATACCAGAAATAATTCCAACGAGTAATAAGATTAGAGATGGTGATGTTTGAGATGCAATAATTGGAGTTTCATGTATTGAACCATTATATATCGCAGAAAAGAATAGTGTCGCAAGTATAGACGATGTAAATGAAATACCAATAGCTTTTGCAATAGTCCAAAGAGATTGGCGTAATAAAATTTGGTCTGACATAGACAAACTCAGCGAAATACCAAGCATAGGATATAGTAATGGCGCAATAAGCATACTACCAATAACAATGGCTTCATTCCCAATAAGTAAACCAAATGTTGCCATAAAGACAGCAAGAGTAATCATTAAAAAGAAATCAAAGTCCGGAGTTGCGCGTTCTACTAATATATGTACGGCACGTTGTTTATCTATATGTGCAATTGTTTGAAAACGAGATAGAAAACTCATAAATAATTTTATTTAATAATTATACTACGTTGTATTTAGAGTGTATATAGAGAACATCATATTCATAAATATAATTACTCTTTTTAGGTATAGCTTCAAAAATCTATTTTATAAATGCGCGGCCGATGGGAATTGAACCCACAACCTCCCGCGTGACAGGCGGGTGCTCTAACCAATTGAGCTACAGCCGCAACAATGAACAATATTCATATACTCTCGTTTTAAAATACTATATTATAGTAATAAAAACAAAAGTATGCTGAATATAGATAGTTTACTTGAATATACCTTTTTTTTCAAATATGTGCCGGGGGTGAGAATTGAACTCACGACCTTGGGTTTATGAGTCCCACGCTCTAACCAACTGAGCTACCCCGACAATTTCTTATATTACACAATATATAATATATTAACTATATTGACACAATACTATGAACAAAGCATTGGTTCAACAATAAAATTATTGCTATGATTTATCCGGTAATTCAACAATAAATATTGTACCTTTCCCTTCCCCATCAGATTCTGCTTTAATATTACCGTTATGTGCATCAATAATCTTTTTTGCTATATACAGACCATAACCTGTTGAGTGAACATTTACTTTAATTGAGTTTTTACCATTACCACCTTCTGTGAATAGAACTTTTTTATCTTCATCTGTAATACCAACACCTGAATCTTTAATTGAAAAAACGATATCTTTTTTTGTATTTTTGGTTAATGATACGAGAATATCACCTTTAGGTGTGTAGTTAATTGCATTTTCAATAAGATTTCGGAGTACATGTTCACCAAGCTGTTCTGCATCACCTATAATAGTGTAAGGGCTTAATTTCTCATTAATTGAAAGTGTATAAATTAAACCTTTTTTTTGTGTTGTATCTACAAATTTAGAAAAAATATTTTTCACTAATTCTGCAAAATCAAACGATTTTTTATGATATGAGACGGTTCCTTTTTTTAAATTAGCTGCTTGTAAAATATTAATAATTGATGTTGCTCCATCTCTTGATTGTTTTAATGCCTCCTTAGCAAGTTCCTCTGCCTTATCCGGTAAAACACCAAAATCACCATCCACAAGTGTGGAGAATGCGACTATATCTTTCGTCAAAAAACCTTTAACTTCATGACTAACAAAATGTATAAGAATTATTTGTTGTTTATTAACAATCTCAAGTGCTTTTTTCTGTTGTTCAATAAGTTCTCGTTGTTCAACTTCTTTATATACACTTTTAACTAATAGAAAACTAAATATCCCTACCAATACAAATAAACCAAAATATATAAACCAAGACACTAATGATAATGCATTAAATAAATTAAATAATGCTGCAATCACAAGTGCACTCGCAAAAAACTGAGAAGACACTATCTTAATATCAAAGAAACGATACCGAATAACAGCATACCCCATAAATACAACATATAGAATTATAAAATAATTTCCGAATGGATAAATATTAAAAAATCGTGGAAGAAAATCAGTTAGTCCGCCACCAAAACCAATTAGTACGGCAATAATATGATTTCTGTTTTGTCCCTGTATAAATGGATCTCCTTTGCTCTGTAAGTATTTTTGTATTATTAAAGAAACAGCAAAACCGGAAACTATAACGAAAAAAATAGGAAATATTATATAAAGCGGACCATATTGTATCCAATAAAAACCAAACTGCGACATTACCACACCAACTTTATAAAAATGAGTAACACTTAATACAAGAATTGCCGCTGTACCAAACGCGACAATTGTTTCTATTACTGGTTTTTTTATATTAAGTAAAGCTAATACAAAACGTAGATACAAAAATGGAATAAAAATGGCACCAAAATCAAGTATGTATTGCCATATTAGTGCTGTATCAATATTATGAGTAGATGTTATTCCATATAATCCAGTACTCCAAACTGTGCATGCGAGCATAAAATAAAACCATTGCTTTCCTATACGAGAAGATGGGTTTTCTCGATAAATAGAAATACCAAACCATATACTTACAACAGCAACAGTAAGTGATGAAAGTGCAAATAAATTCATAGTTTGGTTATTATTTAAACATTAACACATTCCATTCGGCACTCTTAGCATATTTACGCAATATTTTATGTGGATTAACCGCAAAAGGATGTTTAACATGTTTTAAAATTGGTTTATCTGAAATATTATCAGCGTAAGCCCATGTGTGATTCCAGTTTATTTGATTTTCTTGTAAAAAGATATCAGCAGCGTGAACCTTTTTACTACCAGACATAAGCTCCCCATCTATATTTCCAGTATAAACATTATTGTTAATCTTGAGATGTGTTCCTAATACAGTATCAACACCAATTTGTGTAGCAATTGATTGTGCGAGCGGTTCTATAGATGTGGTTAATAACAGAACTTTTCTACCTGCCTTTTGATGCTCTCTGATAATTACAAGAGCTTCAGGATATATTTGTTTCTGTAAAAAATCAGTATTCCTTATAAATTCATCAATTACTTTATTTAATTCAACTACTGTTTTCCCTCGTAAAGGAGAGTAGGCATAATTAAAAACAGATAGTAAGTCTGGATTTAGTTTAAGTAAAAATAATACGTATTTCAATACAATCAACACAGATTGCCATAAAGATATTATATTTTTTTTTCGTAAGAATATAAGAAATCCTAATTGTGTGTTTCCACGCACAAGCGTACCGTCAATATCAAAAAAAACTACTCCTTTGTATACAAGATTAGTCTTCATATGGATATTTTTTCCCGGATAAATCAGAAAGTACAAGCATCAATTTTTTTAATTCAATTTGAATATGTTCCTCAGATGGTTCTGATGTCAATGGATCAGGAAATTGAATTGGTTTTCCTATATGTAACTCAATTACCTTTTTAAAATGTGGATGTGAATCAAATCTTGACATAACAGAATATGCACCACGAATTCCAATAGGAATAATAGGTGTTCCTGTCGCAAAAGCATATCGTATAATGCCTGGATATGCTTTTAGTAACGTATCTGGAGTTGGAGCACGTGTTCCTTCTGGAAAAATACCAACAGCATGACCAGTTTGCAAAAGATTATAGACAACATTATTAATATGTACACTCTGTTCTTTACTTTTGTGTTTACGATCAACTTCAATTTGCCCTGTCACACGCATAATTGGACGCCAAAAACGACTGCGAAAAAACTTTTCAGCTGTTAAATAATAAATATTTCGTGGTGATATTGCAACAGTACTGATGAAATCAAAGAAGCTCTCATGGTTAGCTGCTATTAGAACAGCGCCACTTGATGGAATATTTTCAAGACCAGTAACTTTACGAATCCATATTGTACGAACAACTATTCCAACTAAACGACGTAAAATTGCATATATGTTTTCCGTAACATTTGAAACTCCATTTCTATATATTTTATGTTTCTCAAGCATAGAAAAAACAGGAGCAAAAATATTAACTGCCTCTTTATGATATTCTTTTACAAGATCAATATCAGTAGTTATTTTATTTACAAAAGTAGGTTTTCCAAATTCTATGATTACATGTCGTTTACGTCTAAAAAAAGAACGGGTTGATATTTTATATGACCCTGATATAGCAACTGGTACGATTGGTACACCGCTTACTTGTGATAAATAAATCATACCGCCTTTAGGATTTTGTGGTTCTCCATTTTTTGTAATCCCGCCTTCCGGAAAAATACAAATGCTTTTCTTTTGTTTCAAAAGATGAAGATGACTTTCTAAAGATTCTTTATAGTTATGTAAACCTCTACGTTTAATTGCATATGCTCCCCATGCTTTAAAAAAACGTTCTGTATAAATATACCGACGCCATTTGAAACTGGTGTCTTTAAATTCTTCAGCTGGTGCCACTACATAAAATAGATTTTTTACTGAAGCAAACCTCCCAATCGGACTTAAAGCAGTGGCTAAAATAAAAGGATCAATTTCACTACTGTGATTTATAGCAAAAATTACTTGTTTAACACCATTCAGATTTTTACGCCCATATACCTTAAAATGGAGAAATACATTAAATATTAATCTTGTAGGAATCCATACTATTGCCTGTAATATAAAAGGAATATAAGAATACCAATGTGAAAGTGGTTTCATGCTATATTAAAATAATATTATGCTGTTTTTATGTCTAATTATTATACATTAGTTAAATAAAATATAATAATATACACAACCAAAAGTTTTAAAAATTACTAAGATATATTGATTTTAATGGTTCTAATGAACTGTCAAAATTATTTCTAGTACTATAATACTTGTTGCGGGGGCCGGAATTGAACCGGCGTCTGAGGGTTATGGGCCCCCCGAGGTACCTCTCCTCCACCCCGCTATGTCGCATAGTATACAATACTTAATATTACAGTTCAATACTATATAATATTAAACTCATGAAAGACGTTTTCATATTTTGCGATGATATCATGTGCTAATGTCTCAGAGAGTTCAAAAGAAGATCCCTGATGTGCAATATCATTACGAACCTTATGTGCCTCCCATGCGTCATTTAATGTTCTAAAATCAGCTGGTACTGCTTGTTTAAGTTGTTCACCGATAGTTTCTCCATGATATCCTTGTTTGACAAGTATTTCTTCAAGTATAATATCCGCCTCAATAATTGCTTGTCTCCAATCGTTCTGGTTATTACTGGAAATAAGGTCTTGCATATGTTGAAGACGAGAACTATTTTTATTATCAACTTGTAGTGATTCAGTAAACGGACCAAATATTGTTTTTTCACGACGACGAATTTCTGAAATCCTCATATATAAATAAACAATTAACAGTAGCGCAATAATAGAAAATGCATAACCAACAATCATAATAATATGCCAGATATACAGAAGAGTTGCTGTAATATTACTTGGTATAGAACCGATATTTGTATGAAAAAATACGTTATAAATCAAAAGAAATATATATCCGACATTGAGCGAAGTAAAGTGAGCTGAAACCATTAATTACTATTATAACTCATACAATATCGTACGCCTATTTTAATAAATACGTTCAATAAAGTATCATATAGTATGGATATTTAGTAGTAATGGTTTTAATCTATGTACTATTTTCAACAAAAGTACCAAAAGAAAAGAGTATTTCTTCTGCTTGATGTGGAGCTGTGCATTGTATCCCTACTGGCAGTGACACACCGTCACGTGTAACAAAACCGGCAGGAACTGATATTGCTGGCATACCTGTAAGATTTGCAGTAACGGTAAACATATCTTCTACATACATAGAAACCGGGTCATTCTTTTCTCCGAAGCGAAAAGCTGGAGATGGTGACGTTGGGACGGCTATGCAATCAACTTGTTTATATGCATCAATATATTCGGCTGTTATTAAAGAACGTGTACGCTGTGCTTTTCTATAATATGCATCAATATATCCTGATGAAAGTACAAATGTACCGAGTAGAATACGCCTACGGACTTCCGCTCCAAATCCATCACTACGTGTTTGTAAATAATCTTCAAGCAATGTTTCTGTTTGTTTAGAAAGTCCATAACGCATACCGTCAAACCGCGAAAGATTTGTTGATGCTTCTGCTGGCATTACAATATAATATACTGGTAACGCATATCGGCTTGTTGGAAGTTTAATTGATATAATACTATGCCCCATTGATTTTAGTGAAGCGATTGTAGAATCAAACAAAATACGGACATCTTCATCAATACCATTTTCAAGTAAATGGTATGGTATACCAATTCGTAGTTTTTTCTGTACAGTATGTTTCGGATAATGTCCCTCTGGAATAGTTGTTGAATCAAGTGGATCACGTCCAGAAATCGTGTTAAATATAATACGCGAATCGGAAACTGTCTTAGTAAGAGAACCGATTTGATCAAGAGAAGAACCAAGTGCAATTAGTCCATAGCGTGATACAGCTCCGTAAGTTGGTTTCAGTCCAACAACACCACATAATGAAGCTGGCTGACGTATTGAACCTCCTGTATCAGAGCCAAGTGCGGCAATTGCCATATCAGCAGCAACAGCCGCGGCAGAACCACCTGAAGAACCTCCTGGAACACGTGATATATCATGCGGATTCTTAGTAGTGCCAAATGCTGATGTTTCGGTTGAACTTCCCATTGCAAACTCGTCCATATTTGTACGGCCAATAAATAAAGCACCGACATGTGCGAGTTTTTTAATAACGGTTGCTGTATACGATGCTTTATATGTTTTAAGTATGTTAGATGCCGCACTTACTGTATTTCCTTCAATAAGAATATTATCTTTAATTGCAATAGGAATTCCAGTTAGGAGTGGAATATTATCTCCTTCTTTGTTAATTTTTTCCTGTGCTGAAGCTATAGCTTTTTTATCTGCAGCAAAAAGTTCAATATACGCAAAAATATCTGGATTTTTTTGTACGGAAACAGAATATATGGCGTCAAATAATTCTTTTACGGAAAAGTCGCGCGCGCGGAGCGCGCGCGCTGCGTCCTTTATAGAAAGTTTAGATATATCATTCATGTGTAATAGTTTGCTTAACTGAAAGTGCGTTTCCTTTTGTTTCTGGAAACGCCGCAATAATTTTTTCAGTATTGATGCAAGATGGTGTTGGATTAATATCTTCACGAAAAACATTATGAAGAATTGGTATCTGTTGAATAGAATCTTCTGGCAAATCAAGTGACTCAAGCTGTTTTACATATGCTAAAATACTCTCAAATTCTTGTGCAAGTTGTGATATATCTTTTTGCGGTACCGAAATCCGCGATAGAGCTGCAAGATGTTTTATTTCATCATTAGTTATCATAGTCTATGCACTATATCATATACCAAGTCTCGTACGAAAATCTTTTTCTGACAGAACAGGGACGTGAAGCACAATCGCTTGTGCACGTTTGGAGCCTGGATTACTTCCTGCAATTACAAATGTAGTCTTGCGCGATACAGTAGATGAAACCTTACCTCCAGCACCACGTATAAGTTCTTGCACATCCGCGCGAGAAAGATGTTTAAGTGTGCCGGTAAGTACGACTATACTACCATCAAGTACACCACGTTTCTGTGCGGTGTGCTGTGACAATACTATTATATGTTTGCGCAAGCGCGTAAGTAACGATTTATTTGAAGGTATAGCAAACCATTGCGCCACTGAGTGTGCTATTATTGGACCAATTCCGTTTATACTTGCGAGTTCTTCTTCGCTTGCGTGTACGAGTTCATCAAGTGAGTGATAATTTTCGGAAAGAAGAATTACTGTTTCTTCACCGACATGTTCTATGGAAAGTCCAATCAACAACCGAGACAACTCTACACGTCGTGAGCTTGCAATAGACATAATTAATTTTTGAGCGGAAACTTTTTCAAAACCGGGCAATGCCAGTAATTCATCTTCAGTGAGTTCAAAAAAATCATCAAAATTACTCACAAGACCTTTTGTCATCAGTAGTCTAACAGTTTTTGCGCCAAGTCCGTCAATATCAAATGCTGTCTTGCTTGCAAAATGAACTAATTTGCGTTCCTGTTGTGCAAATGAACCTTGTGCCTTACATCTATGTGCTACCTCTCCATTCACACGCTCAATCGTACCATCACCACCACATAAAGGAGAGCGTGTTGGAAATTTCCATTTTTTCTCAGTACCAACACGAAATTCACGGAGTACCTGCACGATTTCCGGAATAATATCACCAGCTTTTTGTATAATAATAGTATCCCCAATACGTATGTCCTTTTGTTTGATAAAATCTTCATTGTGCAATGTCGCACGAGAAATAGTTGTACCAGCAACTGTAACCGGCTCTAAATGTGCAACAGGTGTTAATACACCGGTACGTCCAACTTGTAATGTAATATCTTTCACAACAGTGGTTGTTTGTTCCGCAGGAAATTTTAGTGCCACAGCAAATCGCGGTGCCTTGCCAGTATAGCCAAGAACGTTCTGGTATTCATATTCTTCAACTTTAATAACAATACCGTCAATTTGATAATTTTCCTTTTTGCGTGCGGAACTTTGCCAATAACGCCAATATGTAATTATTTCATCAAGTGTTTTTACACGACGTGCGTGCGAATTTACTTGTAATCCTAAAGATGCAATGTATGAAAGCTCTTCGGTTTGTTTATGAGGAAATTGTTCATTTGTGCGGTCAAGATCATAACAAAAAAACTCAAGATGGCGTTCAGCTGTAACGGACGGATCAAGCTGACGAATAGAGCCTGCTGCGGCATTACGTGGGTTTGCAAATGGTTGTTCACCAGATTTTTTGCGCATTTTATTGAGTGCAGAAAATCCAGTGCGTGTCATAAATACTTCACCTTCCACTATGATATTAACTGGTCGAGTAAGATGTGCCGGTATGCTTTTTATGGTATGAATCGCATGTGTTACATTTTCACCGATAATTCCGTTACCGCGCGTTGCAGCAAGTACAAACTTACCAGCACGATACGTCAATATTATTTTTAAACCATCAATTTTCAATTCACATTCATATGATGGTATTATCTTTTTGCCAAGTTTTTTCTTAAGAACACGACATACACGTTCATCAAACAAGCGTAATTCATCTTCATTAAAAATGTCGTTAAACGACCATAACGCAACTTCATGCGTGACTTTTTGAAGTGATTTCAATGGAGCACCTGCAATACGCTGTGTTGGAGAGTCTGGTGTTACGAGTTCCGGATATGCCTCTTCAAGAAGTGCAAGCTCATGTTTGAGCGAATCAAGAGCATCATCTGAAATAAGTGATTTATCTTTTTCATGATAACTGATACGATATTTATTAATATGTTTTTGAAGTAATCGTGCACGAATGAGTATATGTTTAGGAACCATATTTTATATCGATACCACGTATTGTTGTGTGCGTATTAACGTTGCAATTCACGGACCCAACATTATAATATCCTGTGGAAAAAATATAAGTAATATGTATGCTTGGACTATTTGTTTTATACACAACCACGTCAGCACATGTTTTAAGTGCATTATTTGTTATATTTTGAATATCATATTTATAATATCCATGGATATTTACTCCTGTAAAAGAATAAACCATCCCTCCACAACTGAAAGATTTTGATGTTGTTCCTTGAAATATGGATGGAAATTGCTGGTCAGCATATAGTACACACTCAAGTGATGAATCGGCAGTATAGAACGCTTTCTGCGAATTAACAGCAGAAGAAGAAAGAATTACTTGTTTATACCCAAAAGAAGCAAGTGCAACTCCAATAAGTAGTACAACGGAAGCAAAAATAATCGCAATAAATAGAGCTATACCGGATTCCTGTATTTTATATGCATGATTTAATTTAGTCATATATATTTATTCACTCCCATGGAGTAAATATATCATTTGCTGTAACAGTGTAATTAGTGCCATGTTCCTTAAACGTAACAGTAACTTTTACACTTATTACCGATACTGTTGTTGATAAAATTGTTGATGTAATAGGTGTTGTCGTAATTATTCTCGTAAAAGGTGTTGGGGTACCAGACACAGTAGTGTAGGTACCGCTACTTGAAATAAATAATTTTCCACAATTTCCTATAGCTAAACACACATTAAGTGCACCGTTTGTAAAAGGAGCTATATTACTATTGTACTTTACTTTTGTTCCATCAAAAGAACATGATTTTGATGCACCACATTGGAGAATATTATAACCGTTACTAAGGGCTGTTGTATTAGTGGTAAAAGCATTCCACCACTCAGAACAATTTATACCGTTATTTGAAAAACATTCTTTTATATATACTTTATCGCGAACTGCACGTACATATTCAATACCTTCTTGTGCAAGAAATACAGCAATAGTTTTATCACGTGATATATTTGCAGCATCAATTGAATTCTCAGTCGCTGCAAACGGTCCTGTAATTGCTATCATAATAATTGCAATTGCAATAAGTGTTTCAATTAATGTAAATCCTTTTTTTTGTATAATATATGTCATAACTATTGAATATGAATTCTACGTGGTGTTACTGCAGTTTCCATATAAAAACGTGCTGGTTGATTTGAATGCGGCAAAATATAATCTCCACTTACATTAATAATTGTAAATGTTTGTTTCACATTAATAGAGTTGGTAGCAGAAGAGTAAGAATATTTGTAAGCATTAAAGTTGAGTTTTTTTATCAAAACAGGAGTGTATGTCATTGCAATTGACGCACCACCATTAATGCTCTCACATATTTGATGATCACTATTTATAGTGCAACTGCTGTATGTAATATCATTACCCGTAGAGTCAGTAAATGTAAATGTTGAACCAGCTAAGCATTGGCCTGATTTACATGAACCAGTGCGTATATTATCTGCCATAGCATTAAATGCGGATGTAACATTGTTAATAGCACCTGTTGATGTGCGCACATCTGTACTTGCTGCTATTAACATAAAATATGTACTGGTAACTAATAGCATAATTATCCCAAAAATTCCAAGCGATACAATAAGCTCAATTAATGTAAATCCTTTCTGTTTTGATTTTTGTATATACATATTTTAAAAAATCATGGACAATATGTCAGATTAGGTGTGTGTGATACAGAAATTATACCAGCTTCGCCTCTGTTTCCTTTTACAAGAATATATTGATTTGATCCAAGACGTGTAATTTGTATACACGCAATATCACCTGTGTAATTTAAAGAACTACCATTTTGATAATTTGCAAGGGAGATATGAATAGAATTTGGACGAGTAAAAGAAATATCAAGCTGTCTATTTTCGCTTCCGCTTAGTTGTGCACATTGTTTTAAATTGGAAGAAGTGTATACACACGTTCCTTTTATAGCAACTCCATTATTTATGGTAAATTTCTTAATTATGGTATCGTCATTTATACTTATACCATTTGAAAAATAACAATCACCTTTTTTATAATCCGGTGGAATAAATAATGCAGACCTAATAATAGATCCGCTATGACAAGCCTGATTGAGAGACTTGCTGATTGATGTTCCATTATCAGCAAAAAGTGTGTATGTGGTCGGAGTATTGATATTAAAATCAATACCATACGCATAATTTCCTGAATCTGAAGCGGATAGTGTCGCACTTTTACCTGAAAAACCATATGCCTGTGCTTCACGAATTGAAAGTGCCACATCATAGGCGGTATTGGTAAGTATTACAGAACGGTCAAATGATTGCTGTCCTGTTACGGCTATGGCCGTAATGACACCGATAATAGCAAGCACTATTAGCATTTCAATAAGTGTAAATCCTCGCGAAGAGATCATAGGTTCATTAGCCATAAAATAAAAGACGATATATTTAGTCCAGTGAAAAATGCAAAAAGAAACCCCGCCGCAAGAAATGGGGCAAAGGGTACTTCAATACCCATTCTATGTCCTTTTGATGCACGTAACAAGATTGTTATCCCAATAATCGCACCTATCCAAAAAGAATAGATAAATCCTGAAAACGCAAATGGTCCAGCAAGTAATGCTAATCCAAAAGCAACAGGTGCATCTGCAAGACCCATAGCTTTACCGCGAGAGATATAATGAATTGCAACAATAAATAATCCAATTGCAATTGATGTTATAAATGTCGTCCAAAATGTATATGCTGTCTGCACTGATAGTACAGCAAACGAAAGACTTATAACAACAAAAAATGCATTAAAAATTGATGGGATAATTGTATGACGTAAATCATAGAGTACGATAACGGTAAGAAGTGAGAGTGCAATAAGAAATACAAAAAAAGAAAATGAGATACCGAGTGTAAAATACGTGAGCACGAAAAGAATACCGAGTAATATTTCTGTAATAGAAGAGAGAATAGATATTCGCGAACCACAATGGCGGCAGTGTCCAAGAGTAGAAATCCATGAAAAAATTGGTACAAGATCTCGTATAGTAAGTTGCAAAGCACAAGAATCACAAAATGAATGCCCGCGCCACCATTTTTCTCCAGTACCGAAGCGTACTACAATCACACCAATAAAACTTGCTATAATAGCTCCAATAATAAAAAAGAGAAATGATAAATAAATACTGAAAATTGTATACATCACGTTATAAATAGTGTACCGTAATTTCACCAAATATTAAAAATATAAAACTCCCGTTTACGGGAGTTTTATGTTTTTAATATTTACTTCTTAAAAGACCATTATGGGCACACAATACCTGTTGGAATAGTTGCACTTGTACCTGTGTGTCCGGCTGAATCAACACACCAATACTTGCTAGTTGATAGCTTTGCTGCGACCACATAATCTGTTCCGTTAGAACCGTAAGTCACACTATTGTTAGATGCTGATTTTCCAGCTTGGTTTAAAGCAAGAGCGACTCTTGAATCACCAGTTGACCCGAATATTGCTACAGCTGTACCAGGTGTTCCGTTTTGAGTAATAGGAGTTGTACTCACGTTTACAGTTGTCAATGCTAAAGTCCCGTATGAATTATTGTTACTGCTGTAATCCAATGCTGCTTGTGTACGAATTGTATTAATGTTCGATTGCACTGCTGCATCATTACCTTTCTGCCGTGCAGTGTTAAGTGACACAAGCACAATAGAAGAAAGTATACCGATGATGGCAATAACCACCAAAAGTTCAATGAGCGTAAAACCTTTCTCAGAATTTTTTGTATTAAGTATCTTTTGCATAATAATAACGTTATTATAAGTTGGAATTAATAATATTACATTCCATACTATTAAGTATATAATAAGAATGATAAATAATAATATTACCCCCTGTGGATAAGTTATAGTGTAAATACTTTATATTTTATAGATATCAGATTAAAAAAATAAATATTACTCAGAATGCATTTGCAAGATTATAAATTGGAACTAACACAGATGCTATAAGTACACCTACACCTACACCAAGAAAGATAATCATAAGTGGTTCAATAAGATCAGTAAGTGTATCAACTGCTGTTATAACTTCACGCGAATAAAATTTTGATAGTGTTGATAGTATATTGCTTAAATCGCCGGTTTCCTCTCCAACTTTAATCATTGCTGTCATAATTCCAGGTATTTCGTTTGGATAAGCCGAAAGTGCTTTTGAGATTGAGAAGCCATCACGTACAGCATTTTCAGTTTGTTTTAAAATATCTTTATATATAGCATTATCAATGATGTGACTTGTAGTCTCAATTACATCAATAACAGGAACACCTGATAATAGCATCGTTGAAAAATTATCCGCTATATGTGATAAATATAGTTTTCTATATAAACTACCGATATATGGTATGGAAATTTTAAATTTATCAAATGCATATCGACCACTGCTTGTTTGTAAGACACGATATAGATATATACTGCCAATTATAAACGCAATTAATATTAGAAAACCATAATGCACAAGAACATATGAAATATTAAGAACAATTTGTGTATAAAGTGGAATAGGTTGACCAGAATCAATAAGAATTGCTGTTACACGAGGAATAACGAAAGTTAACATAAGTGTCATAACTACAAAAAATGTAACAACAACAAATGCAGGATAAACAAGCGCATTTTTTGCCTTACTTATTACGGCGTATGATCGCTCAAGATAATCAGCAAGATAATTAAATGTATCTGATATACGCCCTGACTCTTCACCAGCACGTACCATATTTACATAAAACAGACCAAATACTTTCGGGTGTCGCGATAAAGCTTTTGAAATTGTACTGCCTGCTTGCAGATCATCAGCAATTTGCGTTAAAATATCCGCTAAAAAATTATTATCCATCTCACTTGCCAATAAACGAAAAATACGCAATGTAGAAACTTGCGCTGTAAATAAAGTCGCAAGTTGGCGAGATAAGATAACAACTTCTTTATTTGAAACGTGTTGGAAAAATTTCAATTGCATTGACAATATTGACCCTTTTCCAATCGGCTTAATTGATGAAATAATAAGCTCCCTGCGTTGAAGTGCAGAAACAGCAATATCCATTGATATAGCATCTATTGTCCCTTCTCTTTCATGACTGTCTTTATCAAGTGCTCTATATTTAAATAACATAATTGATATATATTATAAATAATGCTCAAATGTTTTTGCATCAAACGAATGTTTATAAGCATGTTCAATAGTTATTTCTCCTTTACGAACAAGTTCAGAAAGTGTTCGATCCATATCTACCATCCCTTCTTTTGAAGATGTTTGAATTACAGCTGGAATCTCACCTGTTCTTTCTTCACGAATAAGATTTGCTACTGCATTATTATTAAGCAGTAATTCGTATGCTGGAATAAGTCCACCTGAAATTCGCGGAATAAGGCGCTGTGAGAAAATACCAGCAAGTGAACCAGCAAGTTGAACACGTATTTGTTTTTGTTGGCTTGCCGGAAACATATCAATAATACGATCAATAGTCTGCGCTGCGTTATTTGTGTGGAGTGTTGAAAGTACAAGATGCCCTGTTTCCGCCGCTGTAACCGCAGACGAAATGGTTTCTCGGTCTCGCATCTCTCCTACCATAATAACATTTACATCTTCACGAAATGAAGCTTGTAATGCTGTATGAAAATTAGGTACATCAACATGCACTTCTCGTTGATGAATAAGAGATTTGTCTTTTTTAAAAATATATTCTATCGGATCTTCAATAGTAACGATATGATCAGCACGCGTATGATTAATACGATCAATAATTGCAGCAAGCGTTGTTGATTTCCCTTGTCCGACAGGTCCAACCACAATGAAGAATCCTTGAGCACGCTGAGTAAACACATCAAGAACAGGAGGGAGATTTAATTTTGCAAAAGTACGAATCTCGTACGGTATAAGTCGCATTGCAATAGCAGTCGTACTTTGCACAATATATCCATTAACACGAAAACGTCCTTTATCTTCGTGAGCATACGAAAAGTCAATTGATTGATTGTCGCTGAAGTCTTTTATGCGATGTTCTGGAAGAATGCTTTTCAAAATATCTTCCGTGTCTTGTGCGGAGAGTATCGGT
Source organism: uncultured Candidatus Saccharibacteria bacterium (assembly GCA_964499455.1). Classification (GTDB taxonomy): domain Bacteria; phylum Patescibacteriota; class Minisyncoccia; order Phycocordibacterales; family Phycocordibacteraceae; genus C7867-001. The sequence goes on from CAZCLC010000008.1 coordinate 20,130, forward strand.
TCTTGCAAAAGAGGAATAAGCGCACCAGAAATTCGTACAATTGGATGACGACCTACAGAAAGATGCAAGTCGGAACCGTTCTCAGCAATAACAATATCAAGTAATTGTATAAGTTTTTGCTTGGCAGTATTCATACCAATTGATGTTTAATGATTCCAATAGTTTTTTCTACAACCTCAGAAGGAATAGAAGATGCTTTTACAATATATCCATCAATATTAAATTGTTTTACTTTTTCTGTATGGATATCTTGATTTGATAGTATAATAATTTTTGCACCTTGTGCTAAATGTTCTTTACGAAGTGCTTCAAGTATCTCAAACCCATCCATATCTGGCATAATAATATCAAGTAATAATGCATCTATCTTTGGTTGTTCGCGCAACGCAACAAGAAGCTCTCTTCCTGAAGAAAATGCGACTGCATTATGATTTAAGTTTTTAAACTTATTTACATATAAATTTAATAAAAACTGATCATCATCAACTAAAAATACGGTATAAGAATTTATCATAATATTTAGTGTATCACTTTTCCATTAGAAATTCACCGCCTAATTTATTCATTTCTTCAAACGGAATAACACCAGAAAGTGCTTTTATAATAGCGTCTTCGCGCATTGTAATCATTCCTTTAGAGCGTGCGGATTCATATACTTTCTCAGTAACTGGATTAGTGAGAATTATGTGTTCAAGATCTTTATCCATTGTCAAGATTTCAAATACGCCTGTACGCCCTTCAATGCCAGCAGGATATTTTGTAGTTTGTACAGCATGATAAAAATTTTTGAATGGTGGAATAATTTTATGATATTTTTCAGGTAAATCAGAAAATTCTTTTTCAAGTAATAATTTAATACTACTGCTTATTGGAAATGGTTTACCAGCACTTGAATACATTTTTTTAACCAACCGTTGACCGACTATCCCAATAAGTGTAGGTGCAATAAGATATGGATCAATACCCATATCAATAAGACGAGGTATAGCATCTACTGCTGTATTAGTGTGTATAGTTGAAAATACAAGATGACCAGTGAGCGCGGCTTGAACAGCAAGTCGCGCTGTTTCTTTATCACGTATTTCTCCAATCATAATTACATCTGGATCTTGACGTAAAATTGAACGTAATCCAGTAGCAAAATCATAACCAATTTCCGGATGTACCTGTGATTGTGATACTCCACTTATATTATATTCAATCGGATCTTCAAGCGAAACTACGTTACGTGTTTCTCTATCAAGTGATGAAAGCATTGCAAAAAGTGTGGTTGATTTTCCTGATCCGGTTGGACCTGAAACGAGAACAATACCATACGGTTTTTGTAACATATCATCTATTAATTCATGTGTATGTTTTAAGAAACCGAGAGATTTAAGAGTTATTTTTGATTTAGTTTGATCAAGAATACGCATCACTATTTTTTCCCCGAACTCAGTAGGAAAAGTAGAAACACGAAAATCAATCCGTCTATTACTTATAGTAGCGGAAAAACGACCATCTTGTGGTTTACGTTTTTCATCAAGACGCATCTGAGATAATATTTTAATACGCGCGACAACAGCTTGATGTACTTTACCTGGTAGAGTAAGTGATGTGTGTAATTCTCCATTCATACGAAAACGAACACGTGTATTTTGTGTTGTCGGTTCAATATGTACATCAGAAGCACTTCCTTCTACTGCATATCTTAAAATTGTTGCTACGATTTTCGTAACTGGTGCATCAGTTTTAATATATTGATTATTTACCAATGCAGATTTTTTAGTTGTATTTTCAAGTTCTTGTCGTGCCACTTTAGAAGCTGTATTAAATTCCGAGAGAGCTTCCTTTACTTCACCTGTAATATTTTGGTATTGGTCTAACACAGTATTTAAATCTGCATTAGAAATGAGATAAAGCTTATACGGAACACCAGAACGAGTTGAAATAAATTGTAGTGCATCTATAACTTCCATATTATCCGGATCGGTTGTGCCGACTTCAAGTGCACCATCTGTAAAAGCAAGTGGAACAAATTTATAATGACGTGCAGATTCTTCCGGAATATATGTAAGTACCTTTGACGATATTGTTGTTTTATCTAATATACGATAAGGCAAATGATAATATTCTCCAAGAGCTGAAAGAAATATTTCAGTAGAAATACCATATTTTTCTAATACTTTATTTAAGTCATCTTTTGAAGTACTAACTTCTTTTAGAATAGATTCTTTATCATCTTTATTTACGACACCTTTTTGTATAAGTATATTGAGCGTATGCATAACCTAATATAATTATACTGCCTTAATGCAGTTGTGCGAACGGATTAGTGCGTCCCATTGCTTCTGAATTAACCTTTATGGTCGTATCAATAAGTGCATTAAATCGTGGGTCCGAAAAAATATTGGCATCAAGTCGTATTGAACCAATACGTGCAATTTTTTTAATATTTACTGAGGATGTTTTCAAATTTATAGTGGTAATTGGTGATAATATCGTATTACGACTGTTTATATATAAATAGCCACCAGAAATTATTATTATTACAATTATGACTATAAATGTTATGTTTGATGTTGATTTGTTTTTCATAAGCAGTTTATAATGATAGTGGAATCCAGTATATTTGTAATATAAGCGAATAATTATATAAAGTAGTTTGTTTCTTTATATTTGATGTCGTAGTGATATTATTATTTTCGATAGAAATAGAAGTTATATCAATTAGTCGCAAGTTTCGTTCCAAACTATCCAAGAATTGACGAAAACTCGCGTATGTTCCTTCCCCGGAAATACTGACGATAAATGTCCTGTATATTTTCCGTTCCTTTTGTATTGTATTTGATTGTTGATTATTGCTTTGGTTATCTATATTGAATTTGCTTATGGTAAAACCAGAACGAAGTGCCAATGCATTTAGATTAAGTAAAAAATGCATAGTATTATTTGAAGACGGAAGCATGCTTGAAAGACGTGAAAGATTTGATGTCGAAATATTATTTTGTTTCCGTATCAATTGTGTTTTGTGTTGCACATATCGCTGTATAGCTATTTCATTTGTGTGCTCTGATGCTATATCTGTATTAATTGTATGAATAGAACCACTGTAAGTCGGCTGTATATACCAAAAATATAACCCAATAATAGCTGCTAACTCTAATATAATTATAATACGTTTATTCATGGCGTAGTTGTAGTAGACGAACTTTTTGGTGTTGATGAAGATATTACTTGTGAAATTGTAGATGTTGCTATAGAACCTATTAAAGCAGAGAAGTTTTCAATTAGGTTTTTACTCAAAGTTGCTGAAATAGAAAATTTTATACTTCCATTATTGCTATTTACAGAGATATCTGAAAAAGTAATATCAAATATATCTGGATTCTGTTTTATAGAACGTGATTCAGCTACTAATGCTGAAAAATTTGTGGCTATACCAAACGCTTTCATATTTGCAGTAGAATCTTTTGGATTAAGAATTATATTCAAAGAAGAAAAACTTATATTTTTTGGAGTTCCAAAACTCAACACATCAAAAAACCGAGACATTGTGGTATGTGTATTTAATAGACCTTGCGCGGTAATAATACGATTATTTAATGTAATAATCTTTTGTACAGAAATAGGAGTAGATTGTTGAGCGGTTTGTACTGCTTTTCGCACGTTTGCTAATTGATTATAAAGATAAATTTGATATATATACATACCAAGTGCGACAAATACAGAAAGTACAAAAATACCAAATATAGTAATGTCAATAGCACTAATAAAAAGTAACCTACTCCGTTTTTTAAAATGATTTTGTGTCGGAAGTGGTACGAAAGAAGTTGGTATTTTGGAAGAATCAGACATAATTTAATATATATATATTATATAAGTACAGTGTATTATTTGTAACAAAAGTTATACACAGTTATTTAAGTATTATTTCTGTTTTTATGTTCTAAATAGATAATTAACAGATTTTATTTTTAATGTTCTTCTAATTTACGAAGTGCTAATCCTACTGCCACTGAAAATTCTGGTCCTATATCTTTCAATGTTGGACGCATAAATTCAGGCGCTTTTGTTTTCGCAAACGGATTAGCAATATGTGTTTCAATTGCAAAAAATGTTTGTGCATAATGTACAAGACCTTTAGTAACACCACCACCACCAGTAAGAATAACTCTTGAAACTGTACGGTTATGTATTGTTTCAAACTGTGTTATCACGCGCTTTGCCTCTGAAAATATTTCAGAATACATATTTTTCATTACTTTGTGTATAAGATCGTCATCTTTATCAGAAAATCCTTTTTCTTTTTTAATTTTCTCTGCTTGCTCAGTTTCAATACTTGATGCAACTGCAATTGCTTTAGTTATATCTTCACCACCACGTGAAATAGAGTGTGAAGAACCAACAACACGTTGTTCAACAACATACATTTTTGTATACGCGGCACCGATATCAATAATCATTACAGGTTTTGCAGGTTCATCTACAATTGACCTAATTGTACTAAAAATCTCAATCTCAAAAAAAGATGTGACGAGTCCGGCGCTGTGTACAACACTTTCAAGTAAATTAATCTCATCTTTATGTACTGCAACAAGAAGTACTTGGATTGTTTTAGACGGACTATTTCTTTGTTCTTGCTCTTTGCCGTTTGGCAGAATAAACCAATTGAGCTGTACCTCCGACACAGGCATTGGTATATACTTGCGTGCTTCAAGTTCAATAATTGTATGTTGCTCGTCCGGATCATCACGATAAGGAAGTTCAACAAAAGCAATCAATGAACGTGCAGATGGAATTGATACCCCAGAGTTGGTCGTGGTAACATTTGCTTCTCGTAATAAGTCAGTAAGTGTTTTTGTAATTACATCTGCAGGTAAATTTGTTGCTTGCCCAACCGCTACGTTAGCATATGGACCAAGCGCAAGTTCACCATATGTATCAAGTATAATCATACCGCGTTCTTTACGTAGTTGAACTACTTTAAGAGAAGATGAGCCAATATCAACCCCAAGAGCACTCTTAATTTTGTGTGATGAAAAAAGATTTGATAAAAAACTCATATTAACTATGTTAGCATATTGAGTACGTTACGTGTGTATAAATTATTTATACAATTCATACTTGATATTTTATTTCCGCCTGGGAAAGATCGGCGAATTATATGTGACTTAAAAGAAGATGTCCTTGCTCAAGATATTGTACCAATTATACTCCCGATATGTAATCCACCTGTTACTGGGCTACTTCCGTTCCATCGACATCATGTGCGTGTATTAATTCATGAAGCAAAATATCGTAATAACCATCGTGCTATTGCTTTATTAGGTAGTGTGTTGCGCGAATATATTATGGAATGGATGACAGAAGAAAGTTTTAGTAATATAGCGATAATACCAATACCACTTTCACAAAAACGCTATACTGAGCGTACATATAATCAGGTTGAAGAAATTATACGTAGCGGTATCACAGATATTAATATACCTATTATAACGGATTGTTTGATACGAACTCGCGACACTTCTCCGCAAACTACGCTTTCTAAAAATGAACGTCTTCGCAATGTACATAATGCATTTATAACGACATATAATCTTAATCCACACACAACATATATAATTTGTGATGACGTATGCACAACAGGTGCAACACTGGAAGCGGCGTCACTCGCACTTGTTAATGGTGGCGCACAAAATATTTTACCACTCGCTATTGCTTATTCTTAAGAGTGCTATACACAATAAATAATGATTTTTAAAATACCCAACAATTATTATAAATAATTAACTCAAAACCACTCAAAAGGTTTATCAGCCGTTAAACAATAAAGACCATTTTGTTTGCATAACCAATCATAATCTTTTTTTGACTTTGCGACTCCAACAACAAAATTAATATCATTATATTTTTTACAGATATTTGGCAGAGAAAAAATAGTCCAGACTAACTTAAAAATAAGTTTTGTCCACCAATGTTCATTCCAGCCAATTAAAACGGAGTCAGGTTTAAAAAAACTTATATCTCTTTTTATTTCCCATGGATACTCTGAAATAATTCCAAACTTAATTCCATGTCTATTGTTCCAATGAAATTTAATTGCAACGTCTCTAGATCCAAAAATTAAAGTCTTATGTTTTAGTTTATATTTATTTAGCAATTCAATCAGTTTATTAAATAAATTTTCATCAAATTCTTTCATTTCAATAAATAATTCAAGTTTTTCTCTTGATAAAAACTTGAAACCTCGCTCTAATTCTAAAGCATTGCATTCAATATCTAAATTATGTGAAATTATTATATTATTCCTTTTTTTACACCATCTAATATCAATTTCAACACCATCAACAGCAGATTTTGCAGCAGATTTTTTAAAAGATTCCAATGTATTTTCACCTCTCCCTGCTGACCATCCTCTATGAGCTATAACTTTAATTTTATTTTGTTTTGTCATCAATAATTTATTAATAATATATTTTACATATATTACCCACGTTTATACTTTTTATAAATAATCTCTATAGTTAGAAAACTTAAACATAAGTAAAGCGGGATATATTAATTTGATTCATCATTATTGTTTTCAATAGAAAATTCATTTGACAAGTAGTCTATGGCATTTGCCTGCCTTGCTATTTCCCAGTCTCCCGTGTGAGAAGAAAGCACTCCTCCTATAGTTGTGGTAGTGGTACATTTCAACGCTCTATTAATCCATAAGCATTATTTTTGTTGATGCTTCCCATTGCATCACTACGTTATAAAGCGTTCCAGTGGCGACGCAGTGTCCTTCGTCAGCATAACTCTCACTTATGGAAATACCAAGCTCGTTATTATTAAATATATACGCAGACCACCAGTTTGTACCACCACACTCTTCCCAAATGTTCCTTACATTAGTAGTCGTTCCTGTTCTAAAAGAACCAATAATCGTCCAGAATGAAACAATATTTCTATATGTAGTACCGAGTGTTTACATTGGCCTCGTTTGAAAGAACCGTTTTTTTAGTTCCAGTGTAAGAGTCTGATTATTCGGCATCAGTTAGAATGATGATAGAGACATAAGAAGCCGGTGCGTCTGTAACAGTCCCCATGTCACACTTTCTGTGATGTTGCCTTTAGCTTGAGTCTGTAGGTCGAAAACCGCCCAGTGTACTCATGATGACATTGTCATACGCAGTTGTAGCGGCTTCAGCTTTAGGTGTTAAATTTTAGACATACGCAATATCTAAAAGAA
>CAZCLC010000009.1:0-25343 GCA_964499455.1 uncultured Candidatus Saccharibacteria bacterium
AGTAATTGTTTGAATCTGAATTTTACTTGCTAAAAACTTTTTCATATTTTTAATAAAATCAAATGCTTATCAAACCTGTATTTATATATACTACAACAATATATGATGCTTCTTCTGAAATATAGATATAGTCTGTTGATAACTTATTTATTGGTTCTTAAGAAGATTATTTAATGTTTGTTGGAACAGTTACATTTGTATTAGTGCTTGTGCTATTAGCATACAGTTTATTCAGCTCGTCTATTTGTTTTTTTATATCTTCTTGAGTTGACGTTTTTTGGTTTATGTATGATTTGTATTGTGCATTTAGTTCTTTTATTATAGGTTTTGTACTCGTGCCGTTTTGATTAGCTTGTCTATATAGACGATTCAATTTATCTGTTCGTTGTCTGTATTTAAGAGTAGATGATGATAAAGTTGATTTATTATTAGGTATATTTACAGTATTTTTATTGTGGTACATAAAAGAATAATATACTGCTATTATGATTATCAATACAATAACAACTATTACTGAAATAATAACTACTTTTTTATTTTTATTGTTTTCTTCCATATAAAAATTATATTTTAATTAAAAATAAGCACCTCTTATTACTTATAGATAAGTATAACAGTGCTGTCTTATAAAAAACAACTGTCAATACGTTAATAATGTCTTAGTGTTATGAAATTTTCAATGAAAAAATTCTATATCTTGTTTAATACTTTATAAGATGTTGTTGCATTATGTTTATATTGCTTTTGCTACTGTTTTCACTACACGAGCATCAAGCAATGTTGGAATAATTTTTAAAGCAGACGGTCTTAAAACTAAAGAAGCGAGTGCACGCGCCGTTCGTATTTTCGCTTGTTGTGTGATGCGTGGAATACCTTTATCAAGCACTCCACGAAAAACACCTGGGAAAACAAGCGCATTATTAATTTGATTTGGGAAATCAGAACGTCCTGTTGCAACAACAGCGGCACCGGCCTTTTTTGCAATATCAGGCATAATTTCCGGTTCAGGATTTGCAAGCGCAAACACAATACTTTGTGGTGCCATTGATGCAACCATTTTTTCAGACAATAATCCTTTACTGGATACACCTATAAATACGTCTGCATTTTTTATAGCTTCTGTGAGTCCACCAGATAATTTTCGTGGATTAGATATTTTTGCGAGAGCTTGTTTAAAAGAATTCAAATCAATGCGTGTAGAATCAATGATTCCTTTACGGTCAATAATAATAATATCGCGTATTCCAACTGCGTATAAAAGATGTGCAACCGCTGAACCTGCCGCTCCGGCCCCGTTCACGACAATTCGTAGTTTTTTTATTTCTTTCTTAACTACCTTTACCGCATTTATAAGGCCTGAAAGAACAATAATTGCAGTTCCATGTTGGTCATCATGCATTACAGGAATATCAAGTGCCTTAATTAGTTCTTGTTCAATGGTGAAACATTTAGGTGCGGCAATATCTTCCAAATTAATACCACCGAATGACGGCGCAATAGCTATCACGGTTTTAATAATTTCATCAGTGTCCTGTGTATTTAGAACGATAGGCCATGCATCAATATTTGCACGTTCCTTAAATATAAGTGCTTTACCTTCCATCACTGGCAACGCTCCATACGGTCCTATGTTACCAAGACCAAGTACAGCTGAACCGTCAGACACAATTGCAACACTATTTTTCTTTATTGAGAGAGAGCGTGTTTGTTTTGGATATTTCGCGAGATACGATGCCGGCACACTTACACTCGGCGTATACCATAGAGAAAAATCCTGTGTTTTTTTTAATTTAACACGCGCTTTTGTTTCTATTCGCGCTCCTTGCTTTTTGTAGCGTGACAATATTTTTTTTTGGTACGTATCCATATAAACTTTTAGTATACACTCTTGCTTTTGGTATACTAATTTTTTTTTGATATCTTTTCCACGGCTATTTGTTTTTTGAAATAAATAAAAGACCATATAGCGGTATAATATAAAAAAGTATTTTTATTTATGGAAGTTTCTGAAAAAGAATTAAAAGAATTTATTATTGATTCCGGCGTTGTTTCCCGTAAAGAGATTGACGATGCAGAGATTGAAGCTAAAAAACGGAAACAATCTATCGGAGCAATATTAGTTGCCAATGGCGGACTCACAAAAGACGCACTGCGTCGTATCAAAGCATATATATTAGGTATTCCATTTGTAGATCTTAAAAAAAGTAAAATATCGGAAGATGTACTATCACTTATTCCTGAGCCAATTGCACGAACTCACTCTATTGTTGCGTATAAAAAAAATAAGCGTGAACTTGAAGTTGCTATGTTGGACACACAAGACCTTGCTTCAATTGATTCAGTACGAAAAAAAACAGGGTTGAAGATTCTACCGCGTCTTACAGATGATGAATCACTTAAACACATACTTCTTCAATATCAAAAATCTCTTAAAGAAGAATTTGGTGATATTATTGCAACTGAAGCCGGACGTATAAAAGTGGTTGTAGAACCAAAAGATAATGCAACCAGTACGGATTTTAAAAAAATGGCGGAAGAGTTGCCTATTGTACGTATTGTAGATTCTCTTTTACGTCATGCAATTGTACAGCAAGCATCCGATGTGCATATTGAACCAATGGAACAAGAAATGCTTGTGCGATATCGTATTGATGGTATTTTGCACGACGCTATGACATTACCGAAGATTGCCGGACCTGGTATTACTGCTCGCATAAAAGTACTTGCAAATTTAAAGCTTGATGAAAAACGTCTTCCGCAAGATGGGCGTTTTAAGATGGAAATTGAAGGAGAAAAAGTTTCTTTTCGCGTATCTCTTTTGCCAGTATTTTATGGTGAAAAAATTGTAATGCGTCTTTTGCGAGAAGGTGGTGGAGGTTTTACTCTTGAGTCACTCGGTTTTCACGGTGAAAATACAGAACGAATACACGAAGCGATACGCAAAACAACAGGTATCATACTTGTTTCAGGTCCAACCGGTTCTGGTAAAACAACCACTCTTTATACGATACTTGATCTCCTAAATACACCAGATGTAAATATCTCTACAATTGAAGATCCGATTGAGTATCAGATGAAGCGCGTAAACCAAACACAAGTAAATCCACAAATTGGATTTACTTTTGCTCGTGGTTTACGCGCATTAGTACGACAGGATCCAGATATAGTTATGGTTGGCGAAATACGTGATGGAGAAACTGCGTCTCTTGCGATTAATGCGGCTCTTACGGGGCATCTTGTACTTTCAACGATTCACACAAATGGCGCTGCCGGTGCTATACCTCGTCTAATTGATATGGGAGTAGAACCTTTCCTGCTTGTTTCTACACTGCGTGTTATTGTCGGGCAACGTTTAGTACGAAATTTGTGTGATGGTAAAGAATCCTACACTCTTTCCGAACAAGAACTTGGGAAAATTGCTGACGAGGAAATTTTTGATAATGTACATAAAGTATTAGTTGAAGAGGGGTTCATTAAAAAAGATACCCAACTCTCATCAATTCCTTTTTATCATCCTAAACCATCGGCAGAATATACTGATGGTTATCATGGTCGCATTGGTATTCAAGAAGTACTTACAGTTTCCGATGCTATAAGAGAGCATATAATGCATAGCGTAACTACTGATGCAATTGATAAACAGGCACAAAAAGAAGGTATGCTTACGATGTTTGAAGATGGGCTTTATAAAGCAGCACGTGGCATCACTTCTGTTGAGGAAGTGCTTCGTGTAATAACTGAGTAAATATGAAGTTTTTCGTTCTTGTTAGAACAAATAGTGGGAAGAAAGAAAAACGAGTTATAGAAGCCGCGTCGCGCTTTGCTGTGTACGACATAATTGAAAAAGAAAAAGCTTCTGTTATTACTCTTTCGGAAAAAAGTGGTTTTACAATGCCATCATGGCTAAATATATCATTCGGTACTGGTGTTTCTCCAGATGAACTTATTATGGTTATTAAAAACATAAGCTCAATGCTTGACGCTGGACTCACTCTTTCACGTGCTCTTTCTATTGCTGTACGGCAAACACGTAACAAACGATTTACACGCATACTTTCTTCCGTTGCAGCATCGGTAAAGCGTGGCGCACCATTTCATGAAGCATTATCTGAGCATAAGAAATTATTTTCACAACTTTTTATTTCTATGACGCATGCCGGTGAAGAGAGCGGTACTCTTGCGTCCGCTCTTAGAATCGTTGGAATTCAAATGGAACAATCTCGTACACTTACGAAGAAAGTACGCGGTGCGATGATTTACCCGATCATTATAATTATTGCAATGGTTATAATTTCAATCCTTATGTTGCTATTTGTTGTACCGACGCTCACAGCTACGTTTGTGCAGCTTGGTATATCATTACCACTTTCAACACGAATTATAGTCGGTACATCAAGTTTTCTTGTACATCACACTATTTTAGTATTACTTGGCATTGTGGCGTCTGTAATTGGAATGATCTCTTTCGCGCGTTCGCGTTTTGGTGGCAAGTTTCTTTTTTCTATTGTGTTACATACGCCAGTTATTGGTGAATTGGTGCAAGAGACATACGCAGCTCGTACCGCGCGAACTCTTTCCTCGCTTCTTGCTTCTGGTGTTGATATGCTTGGTGCCATATCCATTACTCGTGAGGTGGTCGGTGCGGAAGCTTTCGCGTCAATTCTTGCGGAAGCTGAAACTCGTGTACGTAAAGGAGAACAGCTTTCCGCAACATTTATGGATCATCTAAATAGGTATCCAATTATGTTTTCAGATATGATTGCGGTAGGGGAAGAGACAGGCAAACTTTCATCAATGTTAGAACAAATCGCCGATTTTTATGAACAAGACGTACAACAACGCACTAAAGATCTTTCTACTATCATTGAACCAGTACTTATGATTGTAATCGGAACTGGTGTTGGTATTTTTGCAATATCAATTATAGCGCCAATATATTCACTTTCCGCAAAAATGTAATCTATTATATGCATATCACTAATTCAGCCCGCGGAATGACTCTTATAGATGTTCTTGTGGGTTCCGCGCTTGTGCTTATTATTTTTTACGGACTTATGGGAATGTTGCGCGCGTCAATTTCAGTATCTGCACTTGCTAAGGCACGAGCTGGCGCCGCGTCTCTCGCGCAAAGTCAGATGGAGTATCTTCGTGGTATTTCTTACGACTCACTTGGTACTGTTGGTGGAATTCCGGCAGGTGTTGTACCGCAAACAAAAACTGAAGTGTTAAATAATGAAACATATACCATATATACATATATTCAATATGTTGATGACCCTGCAGATGGTATTGGGGTAAATGATACAAACGGTATTACTACTGACTATAACCATTACATATAAATCAATTGGAACAGTTCGGTCAGTTGTACTTGTGTCAAATTTCTCACCACCAGGCATAGAAACAACCAATGGTGGTGGAACACTTACTATCCATGTAGTAAATGCTACTGGTGTGGCGGTAGTGGGTGCGATTGTACACATTACCGACATGGCTCTTTCGCCGAATGTTGATTTTTCGGCTTTTTCAAATACTGATGGAATTGTATCGTTGCCTGGCGCGCAACCATCAACTGAATATCAGGTTGCTGTTACTAAAAATGGATATTCAAGCGCACAAACATATATACGTACGACAACAAATCAAAACCCAACACCTGGGTATCTTACTGTGGTTAAAGAACAAACAACAACTGGTACGTTTGCCATAGATTTTCTTGCGTCTCTTACATTACGTACATACAAACCCATTGAATCGCACACATTTTACGATACATTTACTAATGAATCGTTACTTGCCGCAACAAGCAGTGTTGAAGTAACAAATACTGCATTAAATCTTTATACTGAATCACTCTCAGGGTCAGCGCGCTCAATTTCTATCGCTCCTACACAACTACATACGTGGACGTCCATAAATGCCGACACTATAGTACCATCTGGATCAAGTGTGTTGTTACATATCTACACAGGCTCCGACGTGTTGTTACCAGATACAGTATTGCCTGGCAACAGTACAGGATTTTCAGCGTTCCCGATTAATTTGTCAGGTATTTCAACAAGTACATACCCAACACTTTCTATAGGAGCGGATATTTCAAGGACAGCAACTACCACGATTCCTCAAATATATGACTGGTCACTCGTATATACCACAGGTCCGGTACCGCTTCCAAATGTTTCATTTATACTTACAGGAACTAAAACTATAGGTTCAACAGGTAATGGTGCGCCTATTTATAAAACGATTATATCGCAAGCTACTGATTCTAATGGGAAAAGTGTTCTTTCGTTAGAATGGGACGCATATTCACTTTCTATTAGTGGATATGATGTTACTGATGCTTGTCCTATGCCACCATACGCACTCGCTCCAAACTCAGTAGAAACAACTTCACTCACATTAGTTCCGTTAACCACAAACAGATTACTTATACATGTACAAGACATAAATGGAAATCCTATTTCTGGTGCGACAGTTACACTTTCACGCACAGGATATACAGAAACGAATTCTTCATCCGATTGTGCCAATGCATATTTTGGTGGGCTATCTCAATACACAGACTATACTATTCTTTTGACAAAGAGTGGCTATACAACAACTACAATTCAAAAAGTATCTGTTATTGGACAAACGTTTTATACTGCAACGTTTCAATAAAAAAACGTAAATATATAAACAGTAATCATTAATGTTTTATATATTTACTAAGTGCTACTTAAGCTGTACATTTGGTGGATAAGTTATTTATGCAACACAACATTATGTTTTATAGTTATAAATAATAAATATAAATAAACTTAAATATAATTACGCAAATAATATGATTTCTAAACAGCTTATTGAATACATACAACAACGAATTGCTGAAAGTGGCAACACAACTGATATTACAAAAGAACTTCTTGTTGTTGGATGGAACATTAATGATATTAACGAAGCATTTAATACACTTGGTGTATCAACTGAAGAACAAACACAACAAAACCAAACGTCTACACTAGAATCGTCTAAGCAAATACGCAAAAACTTTTATGATGCCCACATACAAGCAGATAACGTTAAATATCGCGATTCTTTTTGGTATCGTCCCGCAATTATAATTACCGCGTTTATTGTTCTTGCAATTATAATTAGCGGTAGCGTGTATGCATATTATATATTTTCAAAACAACCATCTGCAATAATAGTTCTGCGAAACGCGGTTATAAAAATACCATCGGTGCAAGCATTTAACATATCGGCAACTTCCACATACGATATAAATGCTTCTATTAAACAAGCAGGACTATTGCTTGGTACAACAACACCAACGAACGCAACCACCACTACCATAATTAACACACATGGCGCAGTAGATATTAATGGTATCGGTAACCATCCAAATTTTGATATAATAACGGCGATTAAAAGTAATTTTACAATTGCAACCACCACAGGTTTATATTCTTTTACAGCACGCACAATTTTTTCTCCAAACGCATTTGATGCAAACCTTTTGCATGGCAATGTAAGCGTTACTTCTTCACAAAATCCACAAATGCGTTTTGGGGTAATGGCTATAAATTCTGCAATTACTTCTTTTTCAAACAAATGGATTCAACTTATTAATTTAAAGAACGCTTCATCATCTCAACAGATTATTAATTTATTTTCTACATTTTCACCACATTCCTCATCATTCATAGGGCAAGATATTAAAGGATTGCTCACCTATGTTCAAAATCTCCAGTACATACGCTCGATAAAAAATATAGGTATTGAGTATATAAACGGTATTCCTACATATCATCTTTCACTTGTTATACAAAATACTTCCGCTTTTGTTCCACTTATGCAAAAGACGTTATTTGACATATCCCAACATCTGCGACAACAAGTAAGCAAAATTAAAACGGGAGCATTATCAACAGTATTAGACAATACATCATCATATGGTGAATTTATACAAAATACCAAATGGTTAAACACTGCGCTTACACAAAAAATACCTGTTGACATATGGGTAGGTAAAAAAGATTCATATATATACAGAATAGTTATACCGCACATTAAGATTACTTCTATTAATTTTGACAAAAACACCGCTTATATAACAGCGCAATATAGGATTAGTTTTAGTCATTATAATTATATCCAACCGATTTTAGCACCGAGAAATTCAGAAACACTACAATCTTTTATACGAAACTTATTCGGAGGATCATTTACACAAATTAATCCTGGCAATGGTAATTTCGGTAATAGCGTTAATAGTACCAAAAACAATAGTTTTTAAAAATATAAAAATAAAACCTATGATATCTTATTTTATAAATAAAATATCGTTTAGAATCAGTCTTACACACGCTATACTATATATATAATTTTAGATTATGCGCGCTTTCACTCTTATTGAAACTCTTATTACGATTACTATATTTACAGTAGTGTCACTTGCACTGACTTTTCTTGTTATTTATTTTTATCAAACAAATGAATATGTGTTAGAACAAACATCTGCTGTTGAGAGTGCACGCATAGGAGTAACGAGTGCAATGAATGATCTTAGAGAAGCTTCATATGGTGCTAATGGTTCATATCCGATTGTTAGTGCTACACCGACTTCCATTATATTCTATGTTGACCGTAGTGGTGATGGGGTAGTTGACCTAGTTCGGTATTGGCTTTCCAGTACAATATTATCTCGCGGTGTAACAGTACCAGCTGGGGATCCTCTTTCATATTCTGGACAACCTGAACAAATAACGACAATTGCTATGAATGTGCATAATGGAAGTACAGCGCTGTTTAGATATTTTGATTCTCAAGGAACGGAATTAACAACGCCGATAAATGTTGCTGATATTGCATCTGTGAATACAACTGTTACAGTTAACGTAAATCCAACTCGCGCTCCAAATAATTTTACTCTTACTATTGGTGCAACTTTGCGTAACTTGCGTAGCGCGCCGTAGGCGCGCGGTATAATATAAAGTATGAAATATCGCGGATCAATTATGCTTCTTGCGCTCGTGTTTGGTGCTATTTTTTTTACGGTTTTTACAGCACTTTCTGGATATGTGTTATCTGGAAATAATTTTGAAATACAAAAACGCGCACAAAGTGAAGCTGTTGCAATTGCAGAAGCAGGCTTGGAATATTATCGTTGGCATTTAGCACATTTTCCAAATGATTTGCAAAACGGTACAGGTCAACCAGGTCCATATACAATTATATATAAAGATCCAACAGGTGGGGATGTCGGTACATATACTTTAAATATAAGCGGCAATAAGTCGTGTGGACAAATCACATCAATTGATATTAATTCTACAGGAGTGCCAACAGACGATACGAATGTTTCTGAAACGCTTGTCGCGCTATACGCACGTCCTACTGTTGCACGATACTCATATATTATTAACGGGAGTGTTTGGGCTGGTTCAGATCGTGTTATCAACGGCCCATATCATTCAAATGGGGGTGTGCGAATGGATGGAACTGCAAATGCGCCTGTTACAAGCTCTCTTTCATCGTGGACATGCACAAGCTCATTTGGATGTTCACCAAACCAAACTGAGCCGGGAGTATTTGGCACAGGAAATAATCAAAATTTATGGAAATATCCAACACCGCAAGTTGATTTTAAAGCAATAGAGGCAAATTTTTCATCACTTAAAACAATTGCGAAAAATCAGGGATTATATTTTTCTCGCTATAGTTCAGGTACAGGCGGGTGGTCTTGGTGGTGGGGTGGTAACAGTAGTTTATCTTATCGCGGATATCATCTTATTTTTAACGGAAATGGAACTGTTACGGTTAAAAAAGTAACGAGTGTAGACACACTTGAATCAACACCTGTTGATGGTTCTAGTTATTATGGTTGGAACGACCACACACTTATTTTAAAAGAGACTACACTTGGTACTTATACGATACCTACTGGTTGCGGACTTATCTACGTAGAAGATAATGTATGGGTTGAAGGTACAGTTAGTAGAAAAATAACTCTTGTTTCGGCGAACGTGTCAGATATCGGCGTAACTACAAATGCCGTACTTGAAGGAAATATAACATATACATCACCTAATGCCGGACTTACTCTTATTGAACAAGGTAATGTACTTGTTGCTCCGAACTCTCCAAATAATATGACATTAGATGGTATTTTCATAGCACAAGACGGTGCGTTTGGGCGTAATTATTACAGTTGTTCTAAGTATCCGAATTACAGTCAGAAAGATACACTTACAATGCTTGGGTCAGTTATTTCAAACAAACGTACAGGAACACAATGGACAGGGACACCAGCTTGTGGCAAAACATATTCATCAGGTTATGCACAACGTATCAATTCATTTGATCGTTCATTATTTACAGACCCGCCGCCATTCACTCCGACTGTTTCTTCCGACTATCAATTTGTAAGTTGGCGACAGAAGTAAATTATAAGTGTTACACTATATTTAATGCTTATCGTTGCAAATTGGAAAGCATACATTGAAGTATCTGAAAAAGCACAAAAACTTTTTTTAATATCAAAACGTTTGGCTGTACGTTTTAACGACAAACATAAAATAATGCTTGCGCCAAGCGCGCCACTTTTAGGTATGCTTGCAAAAGGAAATCGTTCTAATGTATTATTTTCCGCACAAGATGTTTCCGTAAACACTTCCGGAGCGCATACAGGAGAAATAACTGCAGCAGCTGTTCGCGCTGTCGGTGCAACATACGCAATTGTCGGACATTCTGAACGCCGCGCAGCGGGCGATACCAACGATATTGTCGCACAAAAGTTACAACATATTGTCGCACAAAAACTCATACCAATTTTGTGTGTTGGCGAGATACAACGCAATGAAGATGCCCAATATTTGGCGTTTCTACGGGAAGAAATTCTTTCCGCGTTTGAAAGTCTTTCACATAAAGAACGTGCAAGTGTTGTTCTTGCGTACGAACCTATTTGGGCAATCGGAAAAACTGCCGCCGAATCAATTACGTCTAATGATCTTACTGAAATGATACTTTATTTACGTAAAATACTTAATGATGTACTTCCGGGCAATGCTTCTAAACGTGTACAAATATTGTATGGCGGTTCTGTTGAAGCAGACAATGCACGAATGTTAGCGCAGGGAACAGGTATTGATGGATTTCTTATTGGGCATGCCGCTACACAGCCGGAAAGTTTTAATGCTTTAGTCCGCGCGATTTCATAATATATAGCATATGCGAACTGTTACTGATATTCCTATTTTGCACAACATACCTGTATTGGTTCGCGCTCCTCTTAATGAACCGGTTGAGAATGGAGAAATCACAAGTGATTTTCGTTTGCGTCGTACTATTCCAACCATAAAATTTTTAGCGGATGCCGGTGCGAAAGTAATAGTGTGTGGACATATCGGTAGAGAACCAAACGAGACTCTAATTCCGGTATATCACGCGCTTGCAAAGCGGCTTGCACATGTTTCTTTTTCATCAGAGTCTGTTGGAAAAAGTGCACGCGCCGCGGCGCGCGCACTTTTTCCTGGAGACATATTAGTGCTTGAAAACTTACGGAGACATAAAGGAGAAGTAGAGAACTCTCCTGAATTTGCTCATGAACTTGCTCAACTTGCAGATATATTTGTACAAGATGCGTTTGATACTGTGCATCGTCGGCACGCTTCTATTATTGGAGTTCCGACAATTCTCCCTTCTTATGCAGGTTTATTACTTGCTGAAGAAGTACGCGAACTTTCAAAAGCGCTTTCTCCATTGCGTAATTCGCTTGCTGTTATCGGTGGCGCGAAATTTTCTACAAAGGAACAAGTTATAAAGAGATTGCTTTCATTATATGAAAATGTATTTATAGGTGGTGCGCTTGCAAATGATTTTTTTGCCGCAAAAGGTTATAACGTTGGTGCCTCACTTGTTTCAGGTGGTGATATTGAATCTGTACGCGCTATTTTGAATTTGAAAGATAAGCATCTTATTCTTCCTATTGATGCATATATTGCTACACGTGATGCCACACGTAAACAAGCACACTCTGGTACGATCGCTGATATTTCATCAAATGAAGCTGTTCTTGATGTAGGACCAAAGACACAAATACAGCTTGAATCACTCGCGGATAATGCAAAAACCATTTTATGGAATGGACCGTTGGGTCATTATGAAAGTGGATTTACTGATGGAACAAAAACATTGGCTCTTGCGATTGCATCAAGCTCCGCATATTCAATCGTAGGTGGTGGTGATACGATAGCCGCCATTGAAGAGCTTAATATTGCTGAACATTTTTCGTTTATCTCTACTGGTGGTGGTGCTATGTTGGAGTTTCTTACACACAAGACACTTCCGGGTATTGAAATTCTTTCGTCTGTTTGTGTATAAAATATCTTTGATATTACTTACGCAATCTTTGCGCGGATTTTTTCAGCGATAGTTAAGGATTCACCAGGAGCGTATTCTCTATGTGGCCATCCTTTTAATCCATCATCAGTAAATCGTGGTATAAGATGTAAATGTATATGAAAAATAATTTGTCCGGCAGCACGTTCGTTATTTATAATTATATTCATACCATCAGCATTAACCGCGTCACGAATTGGTGCTGCAATTCGCCGCACAGTATGCATAAGTGAATCAAGAGTTTTGTCATCAATATCAAATATATTTCGTATATGTGTTTTTGATACTACAAGCGTATGTCCAGGGTTATCTGGACGAATATCAAGAAAAGCGATTGTATCATTATCTTCATACACAATATCAGCTTGTATTTCCCGTTTTATTATTTTTTCAAAAATATCATCTTCCATACTATGTATAATATAGCGTATTTTTAAATCTGTTACAATTTCAATTACTTATGATGGAATTTTATAAACCAATCAATAATACATTGCGCACGGAACTTTCATCGTACGATGATCTTACTGCTGCGCTTCTTTCTCGCCGTGGCGTATGTACGGCGGAGGAAGCGGAAACATTTCTGCATCCGTCATACGAACTCCATACGCATGATCCGTTTTTAATGAATAATATGCCAACCGCATCTGAACGTCTCGCAAATGCGATTGACGCTAACGAATATATTGCAGTATGGAGTGATTATGACGCCGATGGTATTCCAGGCGGTGTCATCTTGCATGATTTTCTCAAAAAAATTAATACTCGTTTCATTAATTATATTCCACACAGACACCTGGAAGGTTACGGAATAAATATTGCTGGTGTTGAAAAACTTGCCGACGCAGGTGTTTCATTGATTATTACAGTTGATTCCGGAATTACAGATGTACATGCAATCGCTCGCGCGAAAGAACTTAATGTAGATGTGATTATTACCGACCATCACGAAATTGGTGAATCTGTTCCAGAAGCTTTTACAATTGTAGACCCAAAACAAAAAAATGAAAATTATCCATTTCGTGACCTCTGTGGTGCGGCATTAGCGTGGAAATTAGTTGTTGCGACACTCGCGCGCGGCTTCGCCGCGCGCGAGCAAATTCCCAAAGGGTGGGAAAAATGGCTTCTTGATATGGTCGGATTTGCAACTATTGCCGATATGGTACCGTTACGCGGAGAGAATCGTGTACTTGCGAAATATGGATTGATGGTATTACGGAAGTCACCACGGAAAGGAGTTATTGCACTTTGTCGTACTGCACGTTTACAACAACAAACACTTTCTGAAGACGATATAGCTTTTTCACTTGCTCCACGTATCAATGCTGCTTCACGTATGGGTGACCCGATGGATGCGTTTCGTTTATTTACAACTGATGATGAATCGGAGGCGAATGAACTTGCAAAAAAACTTGAAGCAGCAAACCGCCGTCGTCGAAGTGCTGCTGGTGCAATTACACGATCAATACATTCACGTCTTTCAGATAATACTAAAACAGCATTGTCAGATATTATAGTAATGGGAGATCCTGATTGGCATCCAGAACTTTTAGGAATTGTCGCAACCACTATTGCGCAAGAAAATAATAAACCTGTTTTTTTATGGGGTCGCGGTGCGAATAATTTATTCAAAGGTTCTTGCCGTTCCGATGGTGCAACACATATGCTTTCTCTTATGAGCGCCACAAAAGATGTATTTATACAATACGGCGGACATGCGGCAGCTGGAGGATTCACAGTTAATCCAGATATGATATTTTCTTTAGAGAAACATTTAATTACCGCGTATCGTTTACATACAGCGGAAATACAATTTAATAGTGAAACACGCGCTGATGAAAAACTTTCTATTGATGAAGTAACAAATACCTTACTTGAAGATATTGAACCGTTTTCTCCATTCGGAGAAGGAAACCCTAAACCAATATGGATGTTTCGTGATGTTATTGTTGATGAGATTTCGTGGTTTGGGAAAAATAACGAACACGCAAGATTGATACTTCATCGCGCTGGGAAACCACTTGAAGCAATTGCTTTTTTTGTTACACGTGCTTTACGTAATAACATTTCAAACCTTACACCACATATACACATATCAATGCTTGCGTATGTAGAACGAGATACTTTTTTATATCGTAATACTACGCGACTTCGCATTATTTCCATCTCATAAAAAAATTATTTATTGATAACACACTGGTATACTGCGAATATGATATTTACAATTTATGCTGATGGTGGCGCACGCGGAAATCCAGGACCGTCAGGTGCTGGAGCTATTGTAGAAGATGCACGAGGACATATAGTCGCGACTATATCAACGTTTCTTGGCATACATACAAATAATTTTGCCGAGTATGAAGCAGCTATTCTCGCGTGCGAAACTATTATAAAAAGACTTGCAGGAAAAAAAATATCTCTTGCGAACGTTACCATTAATATGGATAGTGAATTGGTAGTAAAACAAATGAATGGATTATATCGTGTAAAGCATCCTGTCTTACGCAAACAGTATGAACGATTATTCGCACTTATTTCAAAGTTTGGTACTGTTTCCTTTATACATATACCACGCGAACAAAATACAATTGCTGACCGTCTTTCTAATAAAGCAATGGACAAAGGGGTTTAACCGACAATGCATTCACGAATATTTTTTATAGTTAGTACAGGTTTTGTTTTTGGGATTTTTATTAGAAGTTTATATACATTTAGCGCGCCATTTATTGGTATTACATTATTAATTGCGATTATTTTACTTGGCGGTTGGTTTGCAGTACACAGAAAACTTTATCTATTTGTTGGTATTTGGTTATGTGCAATTTCTCTCGGTATGGTACGTGTTGCTATAGTGCCAAATGAATTACCACATATATTTATGCGCGATATCGGTAAAACAATAACTATTTCCGGAACTGTAGTTAGCACACCTGATATTCGTGACACTACACAGCGTTTTATCGTCTCCGTTTCTAAAGACGGAGAGAATACAGGAATACTCGCGGTAACATCTCTCGCACAAAATATTTCATACGGTGCGCATATTGTACTGTATGGCGCACTTTCTTTACCTGCTCCGTTCAATACTAAATATAATCGTGTATTTCACTATGATAAATATTTAGCTGGTAAAGGAGCATTTGCAATAATGCAACATGCAAGCATACGAAAAATAATTCCATCAACTTCTGTTTGGTCGTTTGTATACAATACACTTAGTGCAGCAAAACAAATGTTTTTACGCTCACTTGATAAAGCACTCCCGGAACCTTCCGCCTCACTTGCAGGAGGATTAGTAGCAGGTGGAACACAAGGACTTGGTGCTCCATTATTGAACGATTTTATTCGTTCAGGACTTATTCATATCGTCGTACTTTCTGGCTATAACGTTATGATTGTTGCAGAGGCGATTCTCGCGGCTCTTTCTTTTCTTCAACGCAAGCGTGCAGTATTTATAGCTTCTATTATTATTGCTGCGTTTGTAATAGCGGCAGGAGCCGGCGCGGCAAGTATCCGCGCCGGTATTATGGCAATGCTCGCTCTCCTTGCAAGCGCTACTGGTCGTGTATATGATGTTGTCCGCGCACTTTCAATTGCAGTCATACTTATGTTGTTATGGAATCCTCTTTTAATGGTAGATAGTATTGGATTTGACCTTTCAGTTATAGCGACACTCGGACTTATCTTTGGTATGCCGATTATAGAACCATATTTTGTAGGTATTAAAAATACTTTTTTGCGTGAGACTGTAGCAGCAACTACGGCAGCACAGATTTCTGTATTACCACTTCTTTTATATTCAAACGGATTATTTTCACTTGTGGCATTTGTAGCAAACGTTCTTGTGCTTCCGTTAGTTCCAGCAGCAATGGCGGCATCTGGATTTGCTGGATTTATCGGATTGACTATTCCAATGATTGCACCATATGCCGGTTTGCCGGCATATGTTTTACTTCATTTAATTATCACGATTGTACACACTGCTGCGAATTTACCGTTTGTTATATTTTCCATCCCAACATTTTCATTTTTATGGGTGTTTGGTACATATGCAGTCTTTATTTTTTTTATATGGCGTCATATCTTGGCAACAAATAATTCTACACATACAGATATAGTTTCTGTAAAAATATGATGCTGTAAATAGTCAGCGCACCGGACGAATGTCCGGTGCGCTGACTATTTTATAAAACATCTTAATATATAGAGTGTAATTATTTTATTAAGTCAAAACGTTTTTCAATAAACTTCCAATTCAAATTTGCAAAAACTGCATCTATATATTTTGATTTCTCTGTTGGTACATAATCCACCATAAACGCATGTTCCCACATATCAATAACTAAAATTATCGGAAGTCCGGTGAGTTGTCCTATTTCATGTTCGCTTACAAACACAGTATGTATTGTTTTTCCAATAGTATCAAAATATACGACTACCCACCCGATACCGCGTGTACTAGCGACACCCCTTATATGCACACTTAGATTTTCGTAGCTACCATACTTTTCTGTTGTCGCTCTTGCAAGAGCGCTGTTCATACTTTGTACTGACGCGCTGTTTTGGAATTGTTCAAAATAATACTCGTGCAGACGCATACCGTTAAACTCAAAAGCAAATCGCCGCCTTAGCTCGTTTATAACATAAGCGTTCGCCTCTTGATTTTGTGAAAGCTCAGCTATTTTCTCGCGAATTAAATTAACGTGTTTTACGTAACCCTCGTAAAGCCCGAGATGAACTTCTATTTGTTTTGACGATAAACCTGTGAGTACCGATAGATTAAATTTACGTATTTGATATTTCATATATAAATATATTATAGTTTATAATTATATAATGGCAAAATTATATGCGTATGAATAAAAAACGTTTCGTCGCGTATATAATCATTACAACATTTATTATACTAAATATTTTTATCTGGCGTGCAATATTATTTCATGGACAGAGAACTCTTCGCGTTTCGTTTCTAAATATTGGGGAAGGACGCGCTGTGCTTGTGCAAAGCCCAACCGGTACTCGCACACTTATTGATGCGGGGCCTGGTCGTATTATTTTACGTGCACTCTCACAAAATTTTAGCGCGATTGATAGACGTATTGAGCTTGTTATACAAACAAACATTGATACTGGCAGCACAAATGGTATGCCTTATGTTTTTAATAATTATAATGTAAAAGCATTTATAGTATCTGGTGTACAAAATAGCACTATTGCTTCTCGCTTAACTGCGCGCGCCGTAGGCGCATACCCACAATTAAAATATTACACAGTAACTCAAGGTACTCGCATTGATATTGGTGGTGGGGCAGTAATTGATGTTTTATATATAGGACACACATCTATAAGCGCGAAAAATAGAGATGTTTTAGTATTGCGTATTTCTTATGGTGCGACATCATTTCTTCTTCCGAGTGATTTGTCAGCGACAGGACAAAGTAATTTGGCAGTACTTCTTGGTAATAAACTTGCAAGTAACGTACTGCTTGTCGGACACTACGGCGCGTACAATAGTATAAGTGCAGATTTTTTACATACAGTACATCCTTCAACAGCAGTTATCTCTGTTGGAAACAATTCGTATGGATATCCAAGAAATGAAACAATACAACAACTTCATGCTGCGAATGTACGAGTAATATCAACTCGCGAGCACGGTACAGTCGTATTTATAAGTAATGGAACACATATTCAAGAAATTGATACTCATTAAACATATTTAAAACGCGATTATATATAAAAAAGAACGCGGTATCGACATTAGTCGATACCGCGTATGTTACTACATCAAATAATATTTGAGCTGATTTATCATTATCATCAGCTCATCTCCTAAAACCTTAAATTTTTTAGCGATAGGCACGTAACATCTTTGTGTTTCTTCTATTTCCTTTATAATTTCTTTTTTTATTTCCTTACCCGCTTTTGCCATTCTTCGCAAGATTATTAGCCTGTGAAGCTGTCGAGACAGATTAACAACGGCACTACCATATTCTGATGGCGATTTTGAGCCTAATAACAATGGTTCAACTCCTTTGAACCATCTTTTTATAAACTTAGTATCCCAAGAACGTAGACTATACTTTTTTGCATAATCTGTATTCTTACATATAAGACAAGCAATTATAATTTTATAATCGCTGACACCTGCCATCTTTATACTTATAAGTGCGCGCTCACGAGCATTTGAAATACTACTGCCAATCAGTTCTTCTGTAAGAATGTCTGCTTGTTCAATTTGTTCAATTTGTTCAATTATCTGATACTCTCTTTTTCCTTTCTCCTTGCGTCTATATTGTCTATATTGAAAATTTGCAATATTCTCCATAAAAAGCGATTTTCTCATGGAGTCCTTATGGATTCTATCTAAAATTTTCAAAAACGAAATGTATTAGTACAAGACATAATCAAGAGAATTCTATACGCTATTTTATAGAAATTTAACTCTTATAAATAGACACAAGACCTGCGACGAACGTTAGTCCTTCGCAGATTTTATGTGATAATTACATTAAATTAAATCAGACCACTCTTTTTAAGAGTCAAGTACGCACCATTCTTTTTAATATGTCGCATTCCTTTAACAGATGCGTGTATAACAATCGTTTTCTTTAGTTCTGGGATAAAGACATGACGTTTTTGTATATTTGGATGACGACGTACTTTACCTGTTGGATTAAACTGTGTCGCACGAACACGATTAGAGTATCGTCCACCGACTTGTGATGTTTTCCCTGTGATAGCGCAGTTTCTTGCCATGATGTCGAGTATGTTACCATACAAACACTGACATATGCAACTTACTATTGATTCTACAATATTAACAATCGTCGTACTTATTTTTTCAGTAATCCTGCATGAGGTTGCGCATGGGTATGCTGCAAATGCACTTGGAGATCCAACAGCGCGACTTGCTGGACGACTTACATTAAATCCTATTCCACATATTGATATTATGGGGTCTATTCTAATTCCTGCATTTCTTGTATTTACACACGTTGGCATACTTTTTGGTTGGGCGAAGCCTGTACCGTATAATCCATTTAATCTTAAACATAGACGATGGGGAGAAACATTAGTTGCATTTGCTGGTCCTGGAACGAATTTATTTATTGCGGTTATTTTTGCATTTGTAGTACGCGCTGCGGCGGCAGGTATGCTACCTGCCGCCGCAGGTGCATTTGCTATTCTCATTGTTTTCGTAAATCTTTTCTTAGGACTTTTTAATCTTATCCCGATTCCACCATTTGATGGCTACACAATACTTACAAACATACTTCCATATCGTTATACAATGACATTGCGTTCATTTGAACAACGCATAATGGCATTTGGTTCTTTTGGACTTCTTGCTGTTCTTTTTATATTCATATTTTTGTTATCTGGACCTTTTTATAATCTTGTAATGTACTTGTTTCATATATTTGTTGGTGCATAAAAATATTTTCTTACTCAAAAGAAATAAAACACGTATTTTTTATTATAATGCAAAACAAAATGATAGACTGAATTTCATCACATATATAATTCTTAGTATATTTTTTAAATCTGAATATATTATTTAACAGTAGCAGACTTTTCCAAGTTACATAGAATAAAAAGACACACACGCCGCGCGAAGCGCGGCGTGTGTGTCTTGATCATTAATTCCACCCTAATCTTCTTCAATCATATTTAGCAAACCGCAAACAGCCCACGCTTGGAGATGGTTGGCATTGGTAGCGTTAGTTTTGGTATCGCTAAAAAATGGAACAATTTTATTATCTTTCACTTCAAATAACTCTGGTATATATCCCAATGTTTGATATGCCGATATTAAAGCTTTCTTTATTTGTTCTGCTTCGCTTAAAAATCCCATTTGTTTAAGGCCATAATAAATTATCCAATTGTCATGTGGCCAAATGGAACCAAAGTGATAACTTGAAGAATCAAAATCAGAATCATCTTTAGAAACCGTGCGAATACCAAAAGGAGTGAACATATCTTCTTTAAAAAGACGCTGTACTAATTTCTTGGCTATTTCTTCTGAAATGATGCCAGTAAAAAGAAGATGTCCAGAATTGGAAGTAACATTTTTTATGGGATTTTTATCTTTATCAAGAGCTATATAATAATAGTTCTCCTCTGGCCATACAAAAGCTTCTTGAAAAGCATCTTTCAACGCTTCCGCTTTTTCTTTCCATACATTCTTCAAAGAAGTATCTTTACCAAGACACTCAGCTAATTTGATGCCAGCATTATAGGCGGCGTAAGCATATCCTTGAGCTTCAACAATAGCTACGGGCGGAGTAATATTCAGATGATTTTCGAAACTGTCGCGCCAACCTTGGTGGAAAAGACCGTAGGGATTTTTTCTTTCATATTCAATAAAATTATCTTGGTCAAGGTCACCATATAGTGATAGCCAATCAATCGCTTTTACGATTGTATCCCAAATTTGTAGAAGAAAATCTTTATCATTTGTTTTTTCAAAATATTTTTCCGCCACGATGACGAAAAAAGGGGTGGAATCAACACTACCAAAATAAGGAAACTTCCAGTGAGGTAAAGCTAACTGTGCTTTTTTTGAAAATCTATATTCATGTAAAATTTTTCCCGGCTCCTCTTCTGATTCGTTGTCTATAATCTTTCCTTGATATTTTGATAGGATTTTCAAAGTGTTTTTTGCAATTATAGGATCTATATCAAGCATTTGCCAAGCACTTATAAGAGAGTCTCTGCCAAAAAGAGTAGAATAATTTGGGAAGCCCGCCATTAAATAACCTTCCGCCGTTTTTAATTTATCAACTCCTAGAAATAATTCTTTCCTCATTTCTTCTGTTGTAATTTTAGTAGTTGTCATTTCTTTGTGTGAATAAAAATAGGAAAGTATTTGGGATTCTCTATTCGTTCAAATTGTTTTAATATCCCTATTATTATATTTCTATTTTAAGTTTTAACAAGTATTGGAGTATTATAGTGTCAAGCTTATACCGCAAACGATATAACCAAACTGTACTTGGGACGAGACAAGTCGCTCGTCATTTACAACGTGCTCACATTAGAGAAGATAGTTGCATAATTCTTTTATACACTGCAGGCGTAAGTTTCAGTCTGGCGCATAATATAATAAATTAAAGTACTATCGCGTAGGCTTTACCTGCCGCACTATTACTCGTTCTACGAAGCAAGTAGCCATCACACTTCAATATTGACAATTATATAATCACAATATGAAAATCAAATTTTCGCACTTTATTTGTACCTCAAGTACAAAACTTATTTTGATATTGAAATAGGGAACCAAAGCAATTTGTATAACCCAGCGCGAAAACTCAAAAATTGAACAGAAAATAAAACTTGAAGCTCATGACATTTCCGCAACTCTTTCCAAAATCAGAACTATTGTAAAGTATGTGCTAACCAAATATCTGTGCGACGTCATATTTGTGCGGAAGGAATACAAAAAGAAGATTAGAACGCAAACGCAAGATAATTTTGAATATCCTTGCATAAATGTTACGTATAAGCACAAAATGACGGGTTGAAGATAGAATTAAAAAAAATATAATAAATCTTGTGCCAATATAATTCAAATGAATCCGCCCTGCGAGCCATTTCTTCGCAGGGTGATTTTGCCGAAGAAAATTTATATGAGAAAACACAAATTTTATTTATTGATGAAAAAGAAACGGAGATTACAGTAGACATATATCCATACATTGTCGGATAAAAACTAATTTACACACAAATAAGAGGTATAATGTGATAAGTGTAATAAGTTGCAAACAGTCTAAATTAATAGTAAAATTTTTCTCTAATAAAAAAAGATATATTTAAAGAAGTGGCACGAACTCTTAAAAAAGCACAGTCTAATTTAAAGAGTCTTACTCCCGATGAACTATCCAAGCTTAAAAAAGAGTGGGATCTTGAGCATACTTATTATTCCAGCGCTCTTGAGTGGAGTATGATTGAACGTGAAGATGTTGAAAGGTTGTCTGGAGCAATTAAATAAATGGCATTTACGCGTCCTAGAAATAAGAAAGAAATGCAAGAACGAGAAAATAAAAATAGATATTGCAATGCCTTATCGCAAATAGATAGGTTTGGAGATTTTGATCCGCTACTTATCAATTATGGAAGAAGGGCTTGTTGATAGATATAATGGCGTTCCTATAAAATTTGTAAAGGAGTAGGTTTAATAAAGGAACCATATTTTTCAAGCGCGCAGGCTCCGCCTGCGATAAGGTACTAATTCGGAAACGTAAGTGTTAGAATTTAACTCTCACACCGCTTAGTAATGCCCAATCTTGAACTCGTGAACTTGTGAAGATCTAACCTTCACAAAGAGCGATTTGCACTGTAGCGCTTAGTTAAAGACGTAATCACATCAAAAACGTACGATTTGCCGTGCTAATCACATCAAACATGATATGATTAGTGTACATAAATGATATGAAAACAAACCCAAACCACCAGCAAATAAACGAAAGACAAAAGACTGTCCTCGGCTTCTTCGCTTTGGCAGACACACTCTCTATATCTGACGTTTTTGCGCGTGCACAAGAAGACTATAGAAACGTGTCCAAGCTTACTATTGGGCGAGACCTAAAGCACCTAGTAGAACAAAACTTCTTAACAAACAAAGGTGCAGGTCGCTCGGTGGTGTATCTGCTCTCACACCACTACACGCTGGCGATTCCTGTTGACGTGGAAAAGTACTTTGTACAACCACAAGACGAAAGAAACATCAGCACGCATTTTGATTTCTCTATTTTCGACACACTCAAAAGTAGCATCTTCACAGAAGATGAAACAAAAAAGCTGCACACCCTGCACGCCACTTTCCAAGCAAAGTTTGAAAAGATAAAAAGCCCAACGCTCATAGCAAAAGAGTTCCAGAGAATTATGATTGAGTTTTCTTGGAAGTCTTCGCAAATAGAAGGGAACACTTATTCGCTTCTTGATACTGAGCTGCTTATAAAAGAGAACAAAAAAGCACAGGGAAAAACAGAAGCAGAAACTACAATGATATTAAATCATAAAAAAGTCTTTGAGGATGTCTTGGAAAATAAAGACAGCTTCGCAGTACTTACTCGAGCACAAATTGAGCACCTGCACAGTGTTTTGACGAAAGGACTAGGAATAACTAAAAACCTGCGCAACGCGCTAGTGGGAATAACGGGTACTAATTATAAACCACTGGATAATGTGTTTCAGATAGAGGAGGCTATCGAAAAAATGGTATCTCTTATAAACACAAAAGAAGACTTTTTTGAGAAGGCGTTTCTGAGCTTGGCTTTGCTTTCGTACATTCAACCCTTTGAAGACGGAAACAAAAGGACTGCACGCATGGTGTCTAACGCCATCTTGCTTGCGCACAAGACAACGCCGATTTCCTATAGAGCCATTAACGAAGTGGAATACAAAAAGGCAACCATATTGTTTTACGAGATAAATAACCTCGCGTATTTCAAGGAAGTATTTTTGCGCCAGTACGAATTTGCCGTAGAGAATTATTTTTAATCCAAAACCAGCGCGTCAGCCCCACCCCACGGCGGACAAAGTCCGCCGTGGGGTGGGGCTTTGTGAACTTGTGAAGGTCTAACCTTCACATCACCCCATACGCCGGCAAGCCGGCGTATGGGCTTTCCCTTTATCTATTTTATATGATGTAATAGGTGATACCACGGTGTCATTTTAGATGATGTGATGCGTTGCGTTGACAATATCATACGCACATAATAAGATGGTGGTATCAATACGAAAAGGGTTCCAAACGGTTAACTACCTAAGGACCCCTTTTCTTTTTCTCTCTATTTTATTTCTGAAATTATCTAAATAGTCATAGTAAGTCGCAGTAATTTTTTTGTAAAGAGAAGATGAAAATTTTCTATTTGGGAATAGTATTTTTTCAAATTTCCCTTCGCTAATTAAAAAATCAACCAACATTCTGTAACCTCCATCACCAGATATGAGTATTATTTTGTCAAAATTGACATGCTTATAGAGTTTCTTCATTATATTAAACACGATATCAGAATCCACATCTCCTTTTTCTTTCCGAGCATCACTGTGTTATGTTCTCTAAATTCCAAAATAAACCCAACCTCTTGAACCTCTTCATATAAGTCTTTTAAGTTCTCGTTGATACATCCTAAGAAATAGTAAGCTTTCTTAACTCCGTATTTTTATTCAAATAAATACGAAATCTTAATAAATCAGAAATGGTTATTGAAGAACCTAAATGTGATTTTGACGTTGAAATGGCAATGGATATGATTGATGATACAGAGAAGGTAACGGCAATATTACTTTTCTCCGGTGATTCATATATGAAAGAGCCATTGGAAAGATTAAAAGTTAAAAGCAAGAAAGTCAGTGTAGTTGGAGTTCGTGACCAAGTAGCCAGAGAGCTACACGAAATTAAAGATGTCTATAATGGATTTCGGTCAGTTCTATTCTGGCAGTAAAACATATATAAAAAGCGAAAATCCCGCCAATGGCTGGACCGCGTGATTAGTAGGATTGCTCCTACAAATTTGATATTATCAACCGCAAGTAGCCTGGCGCAAATGAGATACGTGTATAACTTAATAAATGAAAAAAGGTCTGACCTGCTCTTTTGAAAATATCTACATAAAAAAGCGAAGTTAAACCTCGCTCATTTTACTTGGGAGAGTCTGACTCTCCCAAGTTGGAACAATTATTATCAACATGCTCGTTGGTAAAAATTATCTATAAAGGTATACTTTCAGTATGAGTTTAGACACTAAAACTAAAAAGATTTCTGCTTTGAGTGTAGCAGAGTATTTCATAGTTAAAGCAGAAAAGGAAGAGAAACCTTTAACCAATAAAAAATTGCAAAAATTGTTATATTATTCTCAAGTATGGTCTGTTGTTTTGAATAATGAAAAACTCTTTAAAGAAAGAATTGAGGCATGGGTTCACGGTCCCGCCATTCCGGTTGTTTATAGAAA
>CAZCLC010000010.1:0-486 GCA_964499455.1 uncultured Candidatus Saccharibacteria bacterium
TTCCTGTGCTGTATTGAGTTGGAGTAATACCGAGAGTTCCTGCTACTTGTAATTTGTTAAGAGGTGCGGTTGTCCCGATGCCTACGTTGCCCGATATTATTGCGCCGTTTGTCGGCGCTGTGAGACCAGAATAAGAACCAACAGCCAATCCCCCATTTATCCCTAATTTAGATAAAGGAGCCGTCGTCCCGATGCCGACGTTGCCACTTTGCAATACGGTGAGGCCTGAGGCGCCGGCGGCCGAAAGGCCGCCGGCAAATGTGCTGGTTGCTGTCGTTGATGTCGCGGTGATGTTGGTAGTGGTAAGTAAACCACTTATGTATTCGGAGCCTGCAACTGAAAGTTTTGCAAATGGACTCGTGGTGCCGATGCCCACGTTGCCAGTGGAAAGATCACCATAGATAGCGTTGCCAATGTTTAGCTGATTGGAGGCAGTGGAGCTTGCAAACACAGAGTTATAGCCGATGGCGATATTGTTGGAACCCG
>CAZCLC010000010.1:496-22259 GCA_964499455.1 uncultured Candidatus Saccharibacteria bacterium
AGATGTGCCAGTAATATTTGAAAATCCGGAATGATAGCCAAACGCAGTGTTATTGGAGCCCGAGGTGTTGGCATGACCTGATTGATAACCAAGGAATGTATTGTTGGCACCGCTGGTAGTGGAAGTACCTACCCCAAGCCCAACAAAAGTATTAAAACCAGTGGAACTTGCGGTAAGAAGCGTGGCACCTTCAAGTAGATATCCGACGGATGATGTTGCATTGAAGCTTCCGGCAAGAGCATTAGTGCCAAGATCGCTAGAGCCAGCGACCGAAAGCGCGCGCCATGGCGTGGTGGTACCGATGCCAACTTTCCCATTTGCAAGAACAACAAGTCCATTGGCACCACCGGCTGTAAATGCTCCTGCAAAAGTTGATGTAGCGGTGGTTGATGTAGCTGTAATATACAAAACTGTTGGTGATGTCGAAGAAACAAGTTGGGATGTACCACCATTTGAATATATCCACCCTTGTGTAAAACTGGCAACACCAGTGCCACCAAATGAAACTGGTACATTTTGTAACGAGAGTTGTCCAGTGTCAGAAATGTATGAAAGAGGTGTACTAGCCGAGATAGCTAAGTTATTACTACCTCCTCCAGTAAATATTGTCTTACTTCCTGTGGCAGAAATAATAGGATTTTCAGGAGTACCACTGATAGTTATATTATCTCCAGCATTAATTGAATTGATAATATTTGACGCAAAAATGCGACCTGTACCAGTGTTTATATCAGTTCCATTTGTTATAATGCCGTTATTTGCTCGTATAAGACCACCAAAAACTGAAGAACCAATTACCTGCAAAAAATTATTAAGTCTTGTTGTTCCTTTCACTGTTGCGCCACCAACAATACTTGTGTTCCCACCAATCGTAATATTTTTCTGTACTGCAACATTAGCGTTAATACTAAATTTAATATTTCGTGACTTTTGCAAAGTGTTTAACGAAGATAGAGATGTAGATAATGCTGTGTGTGCATTTGGGATAATAGTAGGTATTAATTGTTTATTATTATTTCTAACAGTATTATTTTTTGAAGTGGAGGTAGCATTGTTTATCGCAGAATTTGATGTGTTATTAGTATTAAAGAATACACGAGTTTTCTTTGATATATTATTTATAATTGTAGAAAATGTTTTAGAAAAATTACCAAGCAGACCTGAAAATACATTCGCTTTATTTTCTTTTGATACAATTATGCCAGATGAATTATTATCACCAAGTACATTAGTTCCTATCAAGTAGGAAAAATCGGCAACACGTACAGCAATAGGAGTGACAAATTTAGATAGTTGTGTTTGCGCTGTATCAAAAAAATTATTACTTCTTAATGCATACGCTGCGAACGGTATTGCTATTATAAAAGAAAGTAAAAATGCAATACCAATCATTCGCGTCCTATATATTTTTTTAAGAACAGTAGAAACAGATTGGCCTTTTGATGCTGCAACAGAAATTTGATTAGTTAGTAGCTCTTTTAGGAGAATATTTTCTTGATGGTTATGTGTTGCTGAAAAATTCTCTATATGATTTGAATATTCTAATTTACGTTTTTGAGACAATTCTTGTATATGTAATATTTTCTTAGATTGTCGCTGCCAGATAAAATCATTAAGAGAAGATTTATCAACGTACCAAACTATACCAATTTTCTTACCTGTAATTTTTCCAAGCCGAAGTAACTTTGATATATAGTCATTAGTAAACCCTGCTTGAAGAGCAGCATCTTTTGATGAAATTAGTTTTTGTTGTATATAATTAGAGTCGTTTTTCATTAGCTTCATTTGGCGAATTAGCTATAGTTTAACACCATATATTTGTTCGTCCGTACATAAAAAATATAATATGTGGATAAAGATTATAAGTAATGAAATTTTATTAAAAATATAGTATCGTAAATTTTATGAGTATATTAATTGTATCTAACTTTCAATGTAGAATAAAAAAAATAATTGTAAAAAATGTTCCAGTAATGATTGATAATAGATAAAAATGAATAAAAAATATATTTATATAGATATTTAATATAAAATTTCGTTTTTATTACAATTTTAAACAAATTTATCAACTATAAGAGTAGTAAAATATGTAAATATATTTGTCTTTTCTAACTATAATATGTTTAAATATATTATACTGAAACCAGTTTATATCAGATGTAATTGTTGTATGCTTTATTATTATAATCTAACGAACTAACTATAGTTTTAAACGATATTTCTGTTCGCCCAATCATCACTTTGGGGTCAAACCAACAAGTAATAATTATGTAGTTTTTAGTAATATTAATTCTTATATTTAGAACGTTTATAATATAATATGAATATTTATATAATATCTAATGGAAATGTTTTGATTATGCCTGATTAGTATGTCATATCTTTATTAATTATGTAGAAAATATATAAACGTATTAAATACATATGTTATATATAGTATTTAGAGTTATATTTGTAGTAGAATTTTATTTTATAGAGTTCTGTAAGATTTTATCTCTACTTTATGTCGGACCCACCGGTAGACCTAAAGTAGAAGTATAGATACTAACGATATATCCATATATTTAAAGATATCGTGTCTCGGCGTGCTTGTTTAGACGAGATTATATCTCCGTATAAATTGTTACTGCTCCATTATAAACGGACAATACAGCACTTTCATATTTAAAGGAATGTTCTTTACCTTCTGAAATAGCAGTAATCGGTTCATTCTGTATTATAGTAATAAAATTTGCATGCTCGGGAAGGATATCAAATGGTCCGTCGCTGTTTTTTGACGAGATACTATTTGCCGTTCCTTTCCAAATAAGCTCGTTCGGACTATTGATAATTACATCAAATGTATCATTAGGTTTATCCATAAATTATAATATTATATGTACTATTATGAAGTTTTAGATATTAAATGTGTTGCATTTCCAATATAGAGGAATTTATTAGGTGATACAGAGTCAAATCTTCCATCAACAATTGATTCAACATCAGCAATAACTTCGTCTCGTTTTACAAAAACACCACGGCGTCCTGTCTGTAACTCTAATGTAAAGAAAGGTTGCGTCATATAATTTCGTAGGCGAGTCCCTCGCTCATATACGACCTTATCTTGTAATGATAATTCACTCTCACCAATAATAGTTACAACACGTGCAAGTCTTTCATACTGATCTAATAGTGCTATAGCTGTAGTAACCGCTTCAAAATGCCGATTACTTATCAGCCCTCTATCAAGCACCGATGATTTTGACTTTAAAAGATCTATTGCCGGATATATTCCCTCTTGACTCATCGCTCTGGAAAGAACTGCAACAGCTTCGAAATATTTAAGAGATGCTGCTGCTGCCGGATCAGTTAATTCATCAGCAGGTACATAAACTGTTTGTATCGAGCTTATTGAAGCATGGGCGCTGTTCATTAATCTGTTTTCAAATTGTGCAATCTCAGTCTCAAGTGTAGATTGATATCCAAATTCAGAAGGAATTTCTTCAAGCAATGTTGAAAGTTCATTTCCTGCCTGTACGAATCTAAATATATTATCTGCGAAAAATAACACGTTTGTTTCCTCTTCATTACTGAAATACTCAACAAGAGTCGCCGCTGCCTGTGCTACTCTGAAACGAACAGCCGCATTTTCATTGATGTGTGCGATAATAAGCGTTGTTTTAGATAATGTCTTCGTTTTTTTAAGTAATTCCCATAACTCATGACCTTCACGAATACGTTCACCAATACCAGCAAATAGTGTTATTCCATCATATGTAGAATTAAGATTTCTAATTATCTCTGTCATAAGTGCGGTTTTCCCAACTCCAGCACCTCCAACAAGACCAAGACTTCCTCCTTCAAGTAATGGAGCAAAAAAATCTATGATTTTAATACCAGTCTCTAAAAGAGACTTCTTTTTAATATCTGTCGTAAGAGATTGGTGCTGTGCAACAATGCGAATTGATCTTGTATCTACACAATCAAGCTTCCCTTTTCCATCAATCGGTTGCCCGAAGAGATTTATTGCTCTTCCGAGAACATTTTTTCCGACAGGAATTGATAAAGCAGTGCTTTCTGTTACTATTCGCATATACCGATATATATTCTCCTTTGAAGAAAGAAGTAAACAATATAATGTATTATGGTCTCTGTATGAATGAACCTCAAGCCGAATATTATATTGATCATCTTGTGCAGAAAGTATTTCTCCAAGAACAGGCATATATTCGCTCTCACAATGTACGATAACTATTTGTCCTCGTACTTCATATACACGCCCAACAAATTGTTTTTTTATTTTTTCCATTTTGATATTGCTGAAAATGCCTCAAGTAATCGTGAATCATTAAATGTTGACACATCGCGTTTTATTAAATGTTGTACAGATTCTATTACTTCATCAGCTTTATTTTCTGCTTTATTCATAGCAATAAGACGCGCTGCGGTTCGTGCTAATTCAGATTCAAGCATTATTCTTTGAAATAAAAGATGGCGCACTCTTGTTTCAAAAAATGTAAGAATCTTAGGTAATTCTGGTTCAAAAATATAATCAATATTTTCTCCTGTATCATCAGTAGAGTTAGATAATGGTGCGTGTGCAATATCCAAGATAGATACTTTTTGATTAAATATATTTATAAACGAAGAATGGAAAACACACACACTATCATACGTTGTAACTTTTTTTAAAAATGCACGTGTTTCTTCTGTTGTTGGCTCATCACCTTTAAATGACATATATGATGCTCGTTTTTCAAACTCAGGAAAACTTCTCATAAAAAATTCCCCGATACGTCCTATTACAACATAATCACTGTGTTCATCAT
Source organism: uncultured Candidatus Saccharibacteria bacterium (assembly GCA_964499455.1). Lineage (GTDB taxonomy): Bacteria > Patescibacteriota > Minisyncoccia > Phycocordibacterales > Phycocordibacteraceae > C7867-001. The sequence goes on from CAZCLC010000010.1 coordinate 5,305, forward strand.
TCATATGTTTAAGAAATGAATTCATTACGTCTGTATTTACAGATCCATAGAAACGAGAATTAGATGTAAATGCTATAGAGATTTTCCGAACTGAGCCGACTGTCTTTTTTGGAAGCTGTCCTCTATTAAATGCCGCTTGTTTAACTGATTTATATAAATTACTTATCTCCGTATAGAACGTACGATTTTTCTTAAAAGCTGTCTTAAGATGTGCAATTTTTTTTGTACTCACTTCAAAAAGCGCAGATGTAACGAAACGAATCGTTTCTAAATCTTTTAATTCTCTTTTTCGTGTACCTATTAAAGTTGCCATATTGATTCAAAATAAGGTAATGCTTTCTCAAGTTTCTTTAAGAAATCATCAAACAGAATCGTACCTTTCCGCGCGTCTGTCACAAGATATTCTATGGATTTATTTGTGCGTATTACAGTAACGAGCGCGTTGTAATTACGTTTTGTAAACATAACATCTTTTTCACGAAATAATGATGTAAAGGCTAATGATAAAAGTATGATTTGTGTTTCAAGCTGTACGGAAACCATTGGCTTTTGTTCAAGAAATGTATGCATTATCTTTCCTTGTGTAATTGTATCACGTGTTTCCTTTGATAATTGACTACCAAATTGACCATACCGACGTTGACGTTCGTATTCAGCAAGAAGAGAATGCACTTTAATAGATAATTGTGCTGCAAGGATACTTTGTGTTTGATGCCCAACGCGCGTAACTGATTGCTCAGGTAAAACAGCAGGAAAATACCCTTCTGAATGAAGAAGTGGTGAAAATAATAAATGTCCATCAGTTGCAGAAATCAAATTTGTTGATATAAGACTTGATATATCTTCAATGTTTGTTTCCAGCACTGGCAAAATTGTGATGCTTCCACCACCAACTGTGTCATTAAAATAACCACCTCTTTCAAGAATATGCGCCTGCTGATAAAACATATCTCCTGGATAAGATTCACGACCAGGTACTCGTCCTGATAAAAGTGCTATTTCACGAAGATATTTTGCATGACTTCCCAGATCATCAAGAACAAGTAAAACATCTCGTCCTTGTCGTGAAAAAAATTCTGCCATCTCAATTGCAACTGAAGGAATGAGGTATATCATAGGCGCTGGTTCATCGGAAAACGCCGTAAGGATAATTGTATCTTTGTTTCCTTTCTCATTTAAAATACGCGGCACCATTTCTTTTATGTAAGATGTTGGTCGGCCTATAAAACCATAAATACATATTACATTCTTGTCTTTTTGATGAGCGATTACACTTTCAAGAAACATTTTTTTACCACTTGAAATAGGTCCTATAACCATTTGACGCTGACCTTTAGCAATAGGAATTAAAATATCAATAGCAACCATACCTGTAGTAAACTGCTCTGTCATAAGAGTACGTGCATCCATTCCAGGTGCGATACTTTCAAGATGTATGCGATTATTTGTTTGTGGCATATTACCTAGACTATCAATAGGTTCACCAAGAGCATTTAAAATACGACCAAATAAATGTTCACCAAAATAAAATTGAATGCCGTGAGTATGAATAACAAAACGGTCGCCCAATTCAGTAGTGCCACTATCAAGAAGAAGTGCTTCTATGCTGTTTTCATTTAACGAAGTAACTAACGCTCTGTTTCCTTTTGAATTTATAATCACATCGTTAATATGTATAGATGGTAGACCTTCTAATTCAAGCAGGTATCCTTTCGCTCCGATTATAAATCCGGTTTCTCCTTCCATAACTTCATGTGTGTGTGTTTCCATAATAATATTTACCTATGTCCTCCTGGCAATGAAGAAACAATCTGTGTGTAAATTTCTTTTTTATGTAAATTAAGATAATGTTCAAATGAAAAATCATAAAGTATATCTTTCCACACAAACATACATCCAGCTGATATCGTTGGGTCAACTGAAACATCAAGCATAGCATTATGACTTATAACATTTCGTACCCACTGCCCTATCGCTTCTATATGTTCAAAAGGAAGCGTAATTGGCACAGTGATAGAAAGAACGGAAAGATGCTCTAATTCTTTTGACATCTTGTCTAACTCTTCACGAAAAGAATTACGTGTAAATGTTTCTAAAAACGACTGTGGCAATGCCCTAAGAAAATCAATATCTTTCGGTGGCTCTCTACTGTTTTTAGCAAATTGTTCTATCATATTTTCTTTTACATCTTTGTCATTTTCAGTAAAGAAAACAAAGTTGAGAAATTTCGTTAGTAGACTAATTCTGTATACTAAATTAGAACGAACATATGTATGCTGTAAAAATGATTCAAGTAATAATTTTGTCATAATTATTTGTCAAATACTCCTTCTTTTTTAGCTTGTTCAAGCGCTATAAGTATTTGTTCACGATGTTCTTTGAATGAAAATGTTTTACTAAGTGCTATTTGTGCAGTTTTTTCAATAATATTAACTATTTCTTGATCAATTATATTAAACCTATCTTGGCGATATGCAGCAAAAGTGTTTTTAACAGTTGCAATTTCTTTAGTAATTTCATCAGATAAGCGTTTTTTAGTTTCTTCAACAAATGCCCTATGTTCTTCAGCCGCACGTGTATCCATAGCAGTAAAAGATTGTTTTATGCGCTTAGATTCTTCAGCCGCAGTGGCAGTTATGATATCTGATTCTTTATGTGCAAGTGTTTCCGCAACAAGAGCATATTTTTTGAAATCCTCTGCCATATTTTCCGAAAGCCGAATCAGTACAGATGACTGTTCGGCCAAAGCATCTTTACCGTGGGCAATAATTTCTTCAAAATATTTTGTGTATTCTTTCTGAAACTTTTCATTTTCCTCTCTTCTGTTTGGGAGTAATTTTTCTTCAGCTTCTTGCGCAGCTATACGGATTGTTCTGCTTTGTATATCTGCATCATCCATAATACCGTTCGCTTTATTCTGTACTTCTTTAATTACACGATCATAAACCGGATACGTAATATGTCGTAATTGAACACTCATTCTAATTACTATAAATACAAGTATGAGAAAACCAAATATAAGAAACACAAGCATTGCAAATAATACTGTCATAATAGGCGATGAGAAAATTGTAGCCAGCAACAAATAAATATTATTCATAGCAAAGTGTTTTACTATTTAAAAGATAACATCTGCACAAATAAGAATCCACAATTTTATGCAAGTTTATCAAACTATATAATGTATATGTGTGTTTATATATATAAATCATACGGGTATAAACACTAACGCAAGCGCTATCGCTAATCCGACAAGACTAACTAATATAATTATAACAGTATCAAGAATTAACATTGAACGTATGGATGACTTAGCCATAGGATTACGTCCTATAGAAGTTATACTACTTCTTATATCCAATCCGGAAGTCCTAAAAGCAACATAAATTGTCCCAATTGCTACAATAGCGGCAAGTACATATTTAATAATGTGAAAGATTATACTTTTACCAACTGCCATTTGCTGTGTTCCAACAGTTCCAGTCATAAGCGGGTTTGACTCACTGTTAAAAAGTAATTGTATAGTTCCTTCATATATATTTTTCGTATGTATAAATGTACTTGATGAAACTTTCGGGAAAGCGGTCAGAGCGACACCTATGACATAAGGAGTTGTACTGCCTGCTCGTTGACCATTACCTGGAATAGAAGACGATGTAACATAATCTCCAATATTAATTGGTCCGTTTTTAGTAGTAACGTTTACCAACACTTCACCTGAATTAGCTATTGGAACACCATCATTATTATCAGATATAAGTAAAATTGGATTTTTAACAACTATACCGAATACGTTTCTGTCGTACGGTATACGTGTAAGACTAAATATATGTGTGTTTTTATTATAGGAAATAATATCTCCTGATTGTGGTTTTCCATTAGATACAATGTGTGTTGTTGCAACAGCGGCACTTTTATACAACTGCGCATGTACTGAAACAGGATTAATAATCCATATTAAACCCATTATTAGAGCTGTAAATGAAAAAAATAAATATCGCTGATATGATAGTGGCATAACATTATGTATTATTATGATTTATACACATACATAATAATAATTATACCGTATAGTATGTATTAATTGTGATAAGCATACTGTGTATATTGTTGTTAAAAATATCAAATAATACAAACGCAATATATATTTATATTTTTAAGAAATAAAAAACACAAACCAGTATGAAATTTAAATGATACCTAACGATTATATGTATAATTTATTTGAGTAAAAATCATTACGTTTAGATATAAATAAGTTTAAAAAATCTATTTATTTAGCCGTATATGTTGATATACCGGAAATATAATTAAACTGACTAATATCATTAGTACTCGAGTATATATTCATAAGCAACATAATAAAAAAAATAAGTGCAATTATCATCAATAATATATTTACTATGTGTGATAAACCACTGTTTTTACTTTTCGTATGTACTATCGCGTCAAAATCACGATAAATATCGTCGTGTGAATTTTCTATATCATATGGACGTACAGCAATATCATCTTCCGATATATCGTGTTGTCGTGAATGAATTGATGACATTTTGTGTATAGCAATATGTTGCGATATAGATTCTCGCGGTTGTTGTATTTCATCATCTGTTTTTTTTGTAATAACGTTTTCATTTAAAGAATCTGGATTTTGTTTATTCTTTTTTTTCACAATATTAGTTGCTGTACTAAACAATTCTTGCCATGCATCTTGCATTTTCGAAAGATTATCTTTTTGATTAGGTGCATCATATTCATGTATATTATTCTGTTCTTTTTCTCGCAATGGTATCGGTGTTACATCTTCATTAGTATAACGAACCATGTTGTCCTGTATTTTAGGAGAAGTATTAATTGACGATATTTTGTGTGATGACGGTGGTATATTATACGATTTATCTTCTAATGCAAAACGATGTTTACGAATTGATGATTCATGCACATACCAATTACGTCCAACTAATTGAGCAGTAATCCTGCCTTCTCTACACAATTGTCCAACATAATCTTTCGTATATCCAGTGATTTTTGCCGCTCTTTTTGAAGAGATATATATCTCGCCGTGAAGGGTAAGTTCATCCATATCACATATATTATACCGTACTCGCCTTGATTCAAATAAGTATATCAACAGATAAACTATTTAAAAGTATTGGATTTATATCACGATGAACCTAAAAATCAATGATTATTAGATAAATGATGTACTGAATTTGTATTAAGTATTGATGCAGTTACAATACCAGAATCAATTATATTTGTTATCGACGATCCAATAGCATATATATTATGTAAATACATTTGTGGCACAGCAACAGCGGAATAATCAATACCGGACGTAACAGCAGAGCCGATATCAAAAATAAAATTACCTGTTATTTTTGCCATATTCTTTGTGATGCGTGGCGCAACAGAAACAAAAGAATAAATACCAAAAACATATGCATTTACTATTTTATGGCTCAATGAAGCTGTAGATTTCCCAAGTTTAATATATGTTGATGATAATGAAGAAAATAATGAGAATGAACTAACATGGTGTTGTTGTGGTTGTGTAAATATGGCGTATGTATATGCGGTAGAGAATACATAAGTAAAAACAAATAATAATATAAATATAGATATCATAAATGTAGTTTTGAGGAATACGATATTTTTTATCATATTTACCATTATATAATTATATTTAGAATAACAACAGAGATTTTTACAAATTAGTATTTATATAGATAAATATTATCTATATAATATATAAATGATATTTATTTTAATATCAAATATTTATTGTTATTTTTAATAGTCTCGTATAAACAAGACGAGAAACCTTTTTATACAAACACGTATTAGATATGGAATATGGGTGGATTGCACTACTTACTTAGTTGTTCAATTAAGATTTCTTTCAAACGTATTGGGTTACCTGTACCTTTTGCTTCTTTCATACTTTGCCCTATTAAAAACTGTAATACTGATACTTTCCCTTTTTTAAACTCATCAACTTGTTGTGGATTTGCAGCTAAAACAGTACGTACTATATGCGCAATCTTATCTTCGTCCTGTGTTTGTAATAGAGAGTGAGTACGAGCAAGTATTTCCGGGTTATCTCCTTTATTTTCCAATAAAAGTACTAAGACATCCTTTGCTCCTCGTGATGAGACATCATTATTAGATATCATATATATAAGTTTTGCTAATGCCTTTGGAGTTATGGAAGCATACTCTACTTCGCCTGTTTTGGCATACCAGCCGGCCATATCAGACATCATATAGTTCACAGCAAGCTGTATTAGTAAATTATTTCCATTAAATATTGATACAAGATATTCAAAGAAATTACTCCTCTGTGGTTTAGCAACGAGATATACTACTGCATCTTCTTTTAATGTATATGTTTTTCTATATCGTTCGCGACGCTCCCAAGGTAGTTCAGGAAGTGTTTTCGCGATTACCTCTGGAGAGAAGTCTTCAATCTCAGTAAGTACTAATTTTGGAATATCTGGTTCCGGAAAATAACGATAATCTGCACTTTCTTCTTTAGAACGTTGGTAAAAAGTTTTTTGATTCTTCATATCCCAACCACGAGTCTCTTGTGATATGGTCTTACCTTCTTCAAGTAGTGTAATCTGTCGATTTATCTCAAATGCAATCGCTCTCTCAACAGAACGGAATGAATTAAGATTTTTTACCTCAACTTTTGTACCAAGTGTCTTATTTTTAGAAACTGAAATGTTTGCTTCTATACGCATCTCACCTTTCTCAAGATTTGCTTTTGAGACTTTAAGTGTACGTAGAAGAAGCTGCAGCTCACGAGCAAATGTTCCAGCTGTTTCTGCATTATGTATGACAGGCTCTGTAACAAGCTCCATAAGAGGTATACCAGCACGATTGAAATCAATTAAACTCCTTCCGTTTATATGACTTGAACGTGCTGTATCTTCTTCAAGATGTACACGTGTTATTTTCACATTAGAAAGTAACCCTCCTAATATAAACGGGTGAGCATATTGGCTGATTTGATACCCTTTTGGAATATCAGGATAGAAATAATTTTTTCTATCAAATTCACTGTACTGCATTGAAGGCGTTCCTTTTATTGCTGCACCGACACGAAGTATGTGTTTTATAGCAGCACGATTTACAGTTGGAAGAGTGCCGGGGTGTGCAAGACATATAGGACACACGTTGATGTTTGGTTCTACTGCATCTGGATCGTTTGCACACGAACAGAACATTTTTGTTTGTGTTGTAAGTTCTGCGTGTATTTCAAGGCCGATAGTAGGTGTATATGAAGCGTTGCTCATACTGATAAATTTATCATAATAATTTATTATTTACGAATTTTATTTTGAAGATGCAGAAAATATTCCAGTAATTGTATCAGAAAACTTTTTAAGTGATGCGTCGTCTATACTTGAAACATCATATATATCAGGTATGTTTATAGCACTGGATAACTCTTTTTTGTGTTTATCAAGCACTTCTTTAGAAACCATATCAGTTTTTGAAAGTACAATGATTTCTTTCTTATGAATTAATTTTTCTCCAAAAGATTCGAGTTCATTCCTAATAGTATGATATGCATTTATAGGATTCTCTTGTTCTAATGAGATCATATGTATAAGTATGTTTGTTCTTTCTATATGTTTTAGAAAACGGGAACCAAGTCCTTTCCCTTTTGCCGCACCTTCTATAAGTCCAGGAATATCAGCAATAATATATCCGTAAAAAGCACCTAAGTTCGGCCCGAGAGTGGTAAATGGATACGAACCAACTTTTGCTTTGGAACGAGTTAACGCATTTAAAAGCGATGATTTACCAGCATTTGGAAGACCTATAATGCCACCGTCTGCTATAATTTTTAATTCAAACGTTACAGTGCCAGATTCACCAATAGCACCCTTGGTCATCTGGAAAGGGTTTTGATTCGTTGAACTTTTAAAATGACTATTTCCAAAACCACCAACACCTCCTGAAAAAAACACAAACGTTTCTCCTTCTCTCAGAATTTCAATTTCTTGACCCGTTTCTAAAATCTTTGCGCGAGTACCAATCGGAACAACAAGAACTAATGATTTACCGTCAGACCCATGACAATTATTACCAGAGCCATTATGCCCGAGTTCAGCTTGAAACTCTTTTTCGTATTGGTATCTTTTAAGCGCAGCAATATCACGTATGCCAAGTAATACGATATCTCCGCCTTTCCCTCCATCACCACCAGCAGGTCCACCTCGCGGAACTGACCTTTGTCGTAACCAACGCACTATTCCATTACCGCCTTTCCCAGCTGATGCATGTATTGTAACTGTGTCAATAAACGCCATATCATCTACGGAACAAGTTTCCACCCATCTTTAAGAAATGGTCCAACTTTTTTATATTTCAATATATGTTTCTCCTTCCCTTTTTGTATAATTACCTTTTCATTTCTTGATGGTCCTGATTCTTTTATAATCGGTTGTATAGTTTCTTCTGTTTCTTCACTAGATGTTTCAGACGCGGCGACAAGTGTATTATGTGTATGTTCTTCATCTTGGCGAATGCGTGCATCGTCCGAAAGTACTAAACGAGGAACTGCTTCACGAACAGTCTGTTGTATATTTTCTTCCATCGCGTGAAAGCGAATAATCCCTTCGCGACGATATTCAATTAATGGATCACGTTGTCCATAAGCGCGCAACGAAACACTTCGACGTAAATATTCCATTGTTTCCAATTGTTCAAGCCAGAATGTGTCTACCACTTGTAACAATAGACGGCGAAGCATAGTTATAAACATCTCTTTACCAAACTCTTTTTGTTTATCTTCAAATGCTATGAGTGCTTTCTCGTCTGTTTCAACAAAAGACTTCACGATTGCAAGTACCTCATCTTCTGTTCCAAACAATGCCGTATGGCGACGTGTATACACAGCTAAGCGTTGTGTGTTAAGAATATCATCATACGCAAGTATTTGTTTACGAGCATCAAAATTAAATCCTTCAATACGTTTTTGTGCATTTTCAAGTGCATGTGTAATCATACTGCTTTCAATTGGTTCGTCTTCTGAGATATGCAGAGTACCCATAACACGTTTAAGTGCGCCAGCGGCAAACACACGCATAAGACGATCTTCCAATGATACAGAAAACCGCGTTTCTCCAGGATCACCTTGTCGACCAGAGCGACCACGCAACTGGTCATCAATACGCCTAGCTTCATGACGTTCAGTACCGACAATAGCAAGTCCACCAGCAGCAAGCACCGCTTCACGTTCTTCTTTATTCGTAGGTGAGCCACCAAGCTTAATGTCCACTCCGCGACCTGCCATATTCGTAGCAACTGTCACACGTCCTCTTCGTCCAGCTTGCGCGATAATTTCTCCTTCCCGCTCATGGTTTTTTGCATTAAGTACTTCATGAGGTATGCCAGCTTCGGTAAGATATTTGTGCATAATCTCGTTATCTTCAATTGAAACCGTACCGACAAGTACAGGTTGTCCTTTTTTATGATGTTTTGCTATTTCTTTTGTTACCGCACGATATTTTCCAGCGGCAGTCTGAAAAATATTATCATTGTAGTCTTTTCTAATTAATGGACGATTAGTTGGTATTGCAACAACTTCAAGTTTATATACAGTATAAAATTCTTCTTCTGAAGAAACTGCAGTACCAGTCATACCAGAAAGCTTTTCGTACATACGAAAATAATTTTGAAATGTAACACTTGCGTATGTACGAGTTTCTTGTTGCACTTTTACACCTTCTTTTGCTTCTATTGCCTGATGCAATCCTTCCGACCATCTTCGTCCAGGTTGTAAACGACCAGTAAATTCATCAACAATCATTATTTCATTATCTTTCACAACATACTCTTTATCTTTTGTGAAAAGTGCTTTTGCGCGAATAGCAGTTTCAAGATGATGTGCATATTTTATTCCACCTTCAGTATAAAGATTTTCTATACCAAGTGCTCGTTCCGCTTTTGCCATGCCTTCGTCTGTAACTTGAATGGCTTTAATTTTTTCATCAACAGTATAATCTTCTTCTTGTTTAAATGAACTAATGATACCCGCAAAACGTTGATATGTTTCTTGTGCATCTTCCGCCGGTCCTGAAATAATAAGTGGCGTACGTGCTTCATCAATTAAAATAGAATCTATCTCATCAATAATTGCATAATAATGTCCTCTCTGTACAACTTGTGATTTATCATACGATGTATTGTCTCGTAAATAATCGAAACCAAGTTCATTATTAGTAATGTAAGTAATATCAGCTGCGTATGCTTCTTGTTTTGTTGCAGGTTTAAGAAAATCATAAAAAATACGAAACGCTCCTGTTTCGTCACGCTCTGTATCTTCTTCTGTTGTAGTGTGTGATGGATCATATATATACGAACCACTAGAAGTAACAACACCAAGTGAAATACCCAAATAATCATATATCTGTCCCATCCATGCGCTATCGCGTCGTGCAAGATAATCGTTAACTGTTACTACGTGTACTCCTTTACCAGCGAGTGCATTTAATACAGCTGAAAGTGTCGCTGCCAATGTTTTTCCTTCACCTGTACGCATTTCCGCAACACGTCCTTTTGCGAGAACCAGCCCACCAATAAGCTGTACATCATAGTGTCGCTCGCCAAGTGTGCGTCGCGCTACTTCTCGCACAATTGCAAAAACTTCCGCAACATCGGCATCTTCGCTTGGATTTCCTTTTGTACGTTCACGTACGTCTTTTAATCGCACAACAATATCTTCACGAGAGAGTGGCTCTAATTCAGGTTCAATCGTAGCTGCCAATTCTATAACAGGTTTTGTTGTTTTTAAAAAAGAAGCTGTTTGGTTTTTTGAAAAGAATTTATTAAGAATACTCATTGCGTTACTATAACGCAAAAACCTCCGTTTGGGGAGGTTTTTGTATCTTACGCAAAATCGTATTTACTTATCTTCGCTTAGTCGTACGACGCTTTGTTGTCTTACGTGCAGTCGTCTTACGTGCAGTTGTTTTTTTTGTCGTTGTCTTGCGCTTAGTCGTGCGACGCTTTGTTGTATTACGTGCAGTCGTTTTCTTGGCTGTAGTTTTGCGCTTAGTCGTGCGACGCTTTGTTGTATTACGTGCAGTCGTTTTCTTGGCTGTAGTTTTACGTGTTGTTCTTTTTGCAGTACGTTTTTTTGTTACCATAAATAATATAAAGAAAAGAAACGAATAATTATTCGACCCATTCGCACTAAAAACTTTTACGCGAATGTTCTTTTTATATTATCGCTCGCAAAAAAGATTTGTGTAAACAAAAAATAAAAAAGTGTGGATAACATTATGTACGTGTATTTTGTAATTTTTATTACGCGTATAATTTTTTTGTATAATGTAGAAATATATTATTTTTTTTCAGTAATATAATTACATGTGCGCACTTCTCTTTCAATAAAAATTCCAGTTGCAGATTGTACACGAGCGACAATCATACGTGCAAACATTTCAATTTCTGTTGCGCGCGCGCCAGCGCGCGCAACGAGCACAAGCGGATGATGTTCATATAAACGAATCATTCCTTTTTGAAAACCACGCAAATGCAATACATTATCTAAAATCCATGCAAGTGGTATTTTCACATTGTTTCCAATTTCAAAACCAGGCATAGATGTAAACTGTTTGCACAATATTTTATATTTATTTTTTGTAACAATCGGGTTTTTAAAAAAAGAACCTGCTGTACCTTCATTTTTTTGTATTGGAAATTTTTTTGCGCGAATATGCCTAATTGTGTTCGCAATATGTTCCGACGTATCAAGTATCTCACCTTGTTCTTTAGCGTGTACTAAATCAACGTATAAACTTTTTTGTATTTGTGTACGAAAAAGACGAAGTGTAACATTTGTAATCACAAACGAAGAATCTTTTTTAAAAAAGCTTTCACGATATCCAAATTGCGCATCAATAGCGCTTATGCGTGTTGCATTTCCGCTCGACCATATAATAGTATCAGCACAGACAAACACATCGGAAAGTTCTGCACCATACGCGCCGATATTTTGCACAGGTGCAGCACCAACTGTTCCAGGAATACCAGCAAGATTTTCTATTCCCCATAAACCACGCATTGTTGTATAACGTACTAAAGAATCCCACATAACGCCGGCACCAGCGTGCACAAGTACACTGGTGCCATTATCTTCATCACAAGAAGTAATGCCTTGTATATCCATGCGCAATACCAAACCATCTATTCCTTTATCTGGAACTAATGTATTTGAACCAGCACCAAAAATATATACATTTATATTTCGTTTTCTTGCTTCATTAAATGTGTCAATTAATTCGTGTTTTGAATGTACTGTTACAAAAAAACGTGCAGAACCGCCCACTCCGAGTGTAGTACGCGGTGCCAAAGGAACATATTCCATAATATTTACCATATCTATGGTTTTTTTGAATTAATTGTTTTTATAAGCGCATTCCCTTGAGATACAACTAGTGAGTTTTTTGCATTCGCTTTTATTGTTGCTCGTATAAGAGAAAGTGCTTTCGCACGATTTCCTGTTATTGCATATACATCTGCTAAACGAAAAGCATTGTTCGGGGACGATTTTTTACCTGCAAGTCGTTTTTTCAAAATAGCAATAATAGGAGCATATTGTTTTTCGCGAGCATATACATTAAGAAGAATTTGATTGTCTACAATGGTAGTACCAAATCCTTTTTGTAAAATCGCGTTCGCAACATTTATATTACCGGTAAGTATATTTCCAGCCGCTCCATATATTGCAAGTCCTGAAAATTGCGGAGCAAGGTTATACGCGAACTTGAACGCTTTAGCTGCGTCTTTAATATTATTTTTGTATAGATAAAATAATCCTTCTTCAATAATAATAGACTCTTTTTTAGGTGAAAGAGTACGCGCGATTTTAACCTGATCAATCGCATCTTTAGTATCACCAAATGATGCATAACCTATCGCAAATTCAAAACGAATACGAGCATCAAATGGAACTTCTTTAGCTTCTTTTTGCATTTGTGTTATTGCAAGTGTTGCGATTTTTTGTTTATCTGCCATCGGTACTTTTGGGTTTCGTACTGTTGAAATTGCATATTGCATAAGTTGTTCTCGCACTTCTTGCGAAGCAAACGCAGGGTGTGTGGAAACATTTTTCCAATTGTAAATACTTTGCGGATAATTATTACTTGAAAGAGCTGTTATAAGATTGCTTGCCGCCGCAATACCAGGCACATTAACAATAATTATAGTTGCAACCATAAGTACAGTTGCAGTCGGCCATGCAATTGTTGTGGTGAATCGTTCAGGTAACTCTGGTATCTTTTCAAATAAATTAATATGTTTTGCGGATTTACCGTTGACCATTGCAATAACCGCGAAAAACAATATATACGAAATAATATTATCAAACACAAATAAGTCATGAAATGCGTAACCAACTAAAAGTGCTGTGAGTGCAATTTGTTCCGTACGTGTAAACGACGCGCGCCAAAGTGTTAATAATGTCGCTATAAATAATCCTACATATAAAAGGAACGCTGGAGCTCCGCCTTGAATTAACCAATCAATAAATTCGTTATGTGCACGATCAAACCATTGCTCCTGAGTATAGAGTGATGGCTTATAATATGTATTGAAAACATAATTGAAACCCTCTTGACCCCAGCCTACAATCGGTCGTGCAAGAAATCCTTGCCATGCTATATCCCAAATACTGAAACGAACATCGCCAGCAGAAAGCGAAATAGAAGCAATACGCGATAATACAGGGTCATTACGAATTCGTCCTGTGTCTTTTGCCGCCCAGAAACCACCAGCAATAAGCAACATAAGTACTACGCTTGTGGCTGCTATTACACGCGCACGCTTCCCCATTGTAAACGTAGCAAGTAGCGCCACAAGGAAAAGCCCTCCCGCAAGCCCAAGGATTGTTCCTCGTGTTGCGGTAGAAAATAAAATGAATGCAAAAAATATCGCTAATGATAAAAGCAAATAACGGATCCATCTATGTTTTGTTGTAAATGCAAGCCAACCTGCAATAAACGTATTAAAAAGCATATACACAGCAAGATATGCAGCGTTTCCAAGAGATGCGTCAAGTCGGACACCACCTTGGTGTATTTGAGCATGACCAGTTAGCTGCATGACACCATAAATACCTACGAATGTTGCGGCGATAATAGATGTATACCACCATGCACGCCATTTTTTTTCTACTGTGAGTAGTGTACTTGTTACAATAAAGAACATTAACAGATGAATTAGCGTAACCCACCCTTCCATACGTTCAAAATTACTCCAAAATGCTTTTTGCGGATTAACGGCAAATATATTTGCAATGAACATCCATACAACAAATGTAACTAAAATTATTAAAATCCATGACCATTTAGGACGATATTTTTTATCTATGGCAGCCAATATTAGCCATGCGGTGAAAGCAATTTCAACTAAAATACGAAAAAAGAATGCTTTACCGGTTATAAACGGAAAAAATAAGTCATTTGTGACTATTAGAACTGTAAATGGTAAAAGAAAAAGCGCACCAATAACCGTCCAACGTGCCAGTGATTTCGCTGGGTGTTCCAATATCTTCATAATAAAACAACTATATCACATTGTATTAGGAAACTCATGACATATAATGTCAGTTATATTTTAGTGCTACAATGACGATATAAATCAGTTTCTTGCCTTATTATGCAACTATTCAAAAATCGTCTCTATCGACTACTGCGTCGGAGTGAAAAATACACTAAAACAGATATGGTCTATCTCGCCAGTGGGAGTTTTTGGTCTATATTCACACAAATAATAGAATCTATTGCAATCTTTACCTTTGCAGTCATCGTTGCTCGTTACTTGCCAAAAGAAATCTATGGACAATACAAATATATTATCGCGTTTGTGGCAATATTATCCACGTTCTCGCTCACTGGCATCGGCACATCAGTTTTTCAATCGGTCGCACGTGGTTTTGACGGCTCACTTCGTGAAGGGTTTTGGACAAATATCCGCTGGAGTGTACTAATCTTTCTTGGCGCGCTTGTACTTGCTGCGTACTACTTTACACAAGGCAATACAACTCTCGCTTTCGGTCTACTCATAGGAGGCTCACTCTCACCGTTTCTCACAAGTTTTAACCTTGGCGGTGTCTTTTTAAATGCAAAGAAAGATTTTAGACGCAGTGCACTTTATTTTGGTATCGTGGAAACTCTTTTTTCTGTTGGTGCACTTATCATAACTATTTTCCTTACGCACAACGTGCTCATACTTGTGGCGGTATATTTTCTTTCCAATACACTCGCCACAATCTTTCTATACTGGCGCACCGTGCGAGTATACAATCCAGACCCAACCAAAACCGATTCCGGAATGCTCACCTACGCTAAACATCTCTCGCTCATGGGAGTGTTAAGTGGCATCGCTGGCAACATAGACAAAGTCTTACTCTTTCACTTCGTCGGACCTATCCAGCTCGCCATTTACAGTTTCGCAATCGCCATACCGGACCAGACAAAAGGGCCATTCAAAATGCTCAACACAATGCTCCAAGCAAAGTTCGTCAATCGTTCCGACGAAGAAATCCATGTCGGCATGAAAAATAAAATGCTGTGGCTCGCAATCTCAAGCGTTGCTTTCGTTGTCGCTTATATCTTACTCGCACCATATTTCTATGCTTTCTTTTTTCCAAATTATATAGATGCGGTTATTTACTCACAAATTTATTCTATTTCTATGATTGGTATGATAGTTGCACCAGCTGGATCTTATTTTTTTGCAAAGAAGAAAATAAAAGAACAATACTCCAACAGTATTGCTACTTCAGTCATTCAAATATTCACATTGGTAATCGGAGTGATGTGGTGGGGGCTTGTTGGCTTAATTGTCGCAAGGGTCTTAACTAGAATTGGTGGCTCGGTGGTAATATATTTCTTATATGCCAGATCTGCACGCCAAGTATAAGACAAAAAGTGGTCTTGTGACACCAATTGTTTTTGTTGTTTTTAATCGACCAGAAGAAACTTTACGAGTCTTCACTGAAATACGACGTGCTCGACCGTTAACACTCTTTATTATTGCAGACGGTGCGCGCTCTACTAAAGAAGAAAGTATTTGTAAGACAGTGCGCGCTATTGCCACAAATGTTGATTGGCATTGTGATGTACGCATAAATTTCTCAAAAGATAATCTCGGGTGTGGCAAACGAGTTTCATCAGGACTTGACTGGGTATTCTCGCAAGTGGAGGAAGCGATAATTATAGAAGACGATTGTATTCCTGACCCAACATTCTTTCAATTTTGTGAAGAGATGCTTAAACGATATAGATATGATGAGCGCATCATGAACATTGCTGGTACCTATGCACAAGAAGGTAATCGTCACTTCCATCCTAAAGAGAGCTATTATTTCTCAATTATATCTAACATATGGGGTTGGGCGACATGGCGACATGCTTGGGAGAAATACGACTTTAATATAAAACAGTGGCCATCACTCAAGATATCTGGCGAACTATCAACATGGTTTGCACACCCATCTGCATACGAACGTTTTAGTAAAGTTTGGGATCAATACTATCGACATGAAATTGACAGCTGGGACGGACAATGGATTTTTTGTTGTATCGCTCACCATGGACTATGTATAAACCCTACAGCTAACTTAATAACAAATATTGGGTTCAATTCGCGTGGTACACATTTCAATGGTGGAATAGAACTTGGCAACAAACCATTGCAAAAACTATCATTCCCCTTACTCCATCCGACCCTTATAAAACCAAATCGTGCTGCCGATGCATTTAAGTATCGTGATGCATTTGGTATAGACCGCAAACTTATTTACCGTATATTGCGCCCATTTAAAAATAAATTTCCAAAAAAATACGCTTACATAAAAAAAATTATCATACCAATGAATACGCAGAAAGCGTACATTTTCCCCACAGAGAAATAGAGAAATATTCTTCAGC
>CAZCLC010000011.1:0-20091 GCA_964499455.1 uncultured Candidatus Saccharibacteria bacterium
GCGTTATTTGTATAATGTCTTAGCGAAACGCGATTTCATTTATTAGTTGCGATGAAGGAATATAATTTCTCGTATGCATCTTAATATAGTGTACAAGTTGTGATTGTGTACGTGGTATTTTATTTATGGAAATATATCCTACTATACGTATGTTAACGTGCCTACATATACCAAACACAATACTTGGGT
Source organism: uncultured Candidatus Saccharibacteria bacterium (assembly GCA_964499455.1). Classification (GTDB taxonomy): domain Bacteria; phylum Patescibacteriota; class Minisyncoccia; order Phycocordibacterales; family Phycocordibacteraceae; genus C7867-001. The sequence continues at coordinate 190 of CAZCLC010000011.1, forward strand.
TCTTATATGTATTACCTATAGATACTTTATTTTTATAGTTTAATAAAATATCAATCTGATTTTGCTTATGCACATTCATAGTATCGGCGATTACTCTATATCCTATCTGAGATTTTACTGAATTATATCCGCACGCCTTCTGAAAAACAGGCGGTTCAATTTCAATAATTGTTCCAAACGGTAACTGCTTCGCCAAATCACGCGATCGCGCAACAACTATATTAGGGTTTGCGTATGCACCGCTTGCGGTTATATGTGGTGTATTATCTGTTTGACTAGGCACAGCATTGTATGCTGTAACTTTTACTACAAAAGTATTAGCACTTAAAGGTAAAGGAACAGTATTTTCTTCGGCAATATTTACGGAAGATACTGTGCTTATTTGTTCTGGTGGCTGATTAAATACAGTACCTTGAAAAAGAAGAAGGCCCACAAGGGCTGTAACTAAGAATTGCATAATTAGATAAGATAAACTACCTTATGTCAATATATTAGCATAGCTATTTTTAATGTCAATAGTGTTTTCTTTGTTTATTAAGATTTCTTAAAGAATTTCTAAGTCCAACATAAGGGTTGCTAAATTCAGGATCAATTTTAATTGCTTGTTTATATACATCAATTGCTTCTTTATATTTACCAAGATAATTTAAAGCATTCCCAAGTCCGTTGTAAGATGTAATGTCTTCCGGATTAATTTTAATTGCTTGTTTATATGCTTCAATTACTTCTTTATATTTACCAAGACGAAACAAAGCATATCCTATGTTGTATAAGATACTGCTTTGTAAACCAATTTCTGGATTTGATAAATTTACTATTAAATCTTTCTTAATATGCTTATATGGATTCCATTCTTTAAAATTAATAAACAACTCTTGATTATTCAGTTTCTTAGAAAAATCAGCTATATTAACAGGTTTTTTTAACATATTATTTGTAATTTCTGTATAATTTTGCTTTAAGTTACCAGGAGTAAAATCTTGCCAATATGCTTTACCATCACTCGTTACTAAAATAGTTGCTGAATGCATTAATAAATCGGCATAGAGATATTTAATACCCACTTCATCTAATAGAGAACCACCTAAAATAGATGCTCCTAAGCAATTAATAAATTGAGTTTCAATCATCTCTGAAGGATTGTTTTTACCTGTTTTGTATGGAAAACCACTTACCGCTTTTTGTATTTTTTTTGCAATTTTTAGTTCTTCAATTGATATTTTTATAACATCCCTAGTCTCTTTGAGATCTTTCAATTCTGCTTTAAGTTTGTGGATTTGCAAAACATCATAAAGTTTTCTTTGTTTAAATAGTGCGTCAAAACCAAGTTTTTTTAATAAATTATTTGTTTTTTTTCTCCAACCAGCTTCTTTCATTTCTGTAATAAGTTTTTCAATCCCTCTTCTAAAAATAGCTTCTTGCATTTCTGTACTTGGTGTTTCTATAGCTCTTATTATTCGCGTTCTATTTTCATCTTGCAAATGTTGCGCAGGACCTTTAATTACTTCCTGTATTTTTTCTCCTTCTGCTCGATGTCCATCTATTGTCAACGCTTTAAAATAAACTTTAATTAACTTTTTTCTCCTTTCTTCTATCTGCTCTGGTGTAGAGTTTTCTCCTAATCTTTCCATTCTTTTTTGATATACATCTTTCCCCAAAAACCATTCATCAATCTCTTGTTTATCTTTAGGAGATATTTTTGTCAACATGGTTTTTGCCAATACTTCATCACTATATTGTTTTTTGTTTTGCAAAGAAATACCATATTGATAAAATTCATGAGCTATATTTTCCTCAATTTCTTTCCCACTATCTTTATCCAATATCGATGAATATTCTTTAAGATATAATCCTGCCTTTTCAAAAATTATTCCTAATTTTTTAATTTTGTTCGCTTTTTGTTCGCGAAGCTCTGGCTTTCTTGCAAATGTTTCATAATCAACTGATTTTATAATATCTATCATTTCCCACAGATGTAAATCTGTTGGAATAAAAAGTGTTTGTTCGTTATTATTACTCTTTTCAAGTATTCTATGTATATCTCTTTGTTGCCAATCTTCCCTTGAAATAAACTTTGGGGTGATTGAATCATTTACTCTACAATATTCTGTAAAAAAAGATTGAACTGCAGCATCAGAAAATTTAGTTTTTTCTTTTGTCTCAGATATAAAATTTGTTTCAAAATTATTAATCATATATATATGTTTATTATAATATATTATGCAAGAACCACCACAGTAAATTTCAATATATTGAAATTTACTGTGGTGGTTCTGTTTATATAATATTCCAACTACTTCGATTTCGGTTTAACGATATTTTGCGGTGCTCCGTTTGAGAAAGCAATCAGATTGTCTTTTGTAGTATCTAATATACGCTCAACGGCTTCTTGAGAATCAAATGCAATATGCGGCGTAATAATTACACGCGGATGATCGATTAGATAATGATTAGCGAGAACAGTTTTAAGTTCTTCTTCTTTTGGGTGAGGCATAGAAAAAAGCCGTGTCTCATCTTGCATATCACCTTCTTCTTCAAGCACATCAAGACCAGCACCAGCAAGTGTACCGTTTTGCAATGCATTGACCAATGCGTCTGTTTCTACGACAGCTCCGCGAGCTGTGTTGATAAGATATGCGCCTTTTTTGAATTCGTGTATGTTATCCATATTGATTAAATGATGCGTATGTGGATTATATGGTACGTGCAATGTCACAATATCTGAACGATTTAAAAGTTCATTAAATGATACATACGTAAATCCAAGTTCTTTATCAAGTCCATCTTTTTGGAATGCATCAAATGCTAAAACATTCATTGCGAATCCTTTTGCCATATTTATCGCATGTACACCAATATGTCCAGTACCAACAATACCAATGGTTTTTCCTGCGAGATCAAACCCGCGCAATCCTTCTTGTGAAAATGAACCTGTATTACTAACACGATTATAGGCATCATAAGTACGACGCGCGAGTGTAAGAATAAGTGCAAACGCAAACTCTGCAACAGTGTTAATTCCATATGATGGTACAGTTGAGACCGTAATATTACGCTTTTGTGTTTCTTCAAAATCAATATGATCAAATCCAGTAGAACGCGTTGCAATAAGTTTTAGATTCGGAAAGCGATCAAGAATATTTGCATCAATATGTGTAGTGATAAAAATAGAAAGAGCTTCAGCGTCAGCATCGCCTTTGAGGACATCATCAGAATTTATAGAGCGAAACTCTGTATTCAACCCAGCTTTATCTAATGCATCTTTTAAATAATCCTTTTCCCAATCTTCTTGAGCGATATAAATAAGTTTCATATTTAAATAACGTTATGTTGGTAATATTGTAGCTTCGTGTTCAATTACACTCAATCGTTCATATTTCGCAAGTCTTTGTGGTTGCGCAAGTCCGCCTGCTTTAATTCCATGTGCACCAATTCCATACGCAAGGTCAGCAATAAATGTGTCGTATGTTTCTCCTGAACGATGCGACACAACTGTGCTTAATCCTGCAGAATATGTTTTCTTAACTGAATCTAATGTTTCAGATACAGTACCAATCTGATTTGGTTTAATAAGTACTGCATTAATATACCGATGTTCAATAGCATTTTCAATACGTACAGGATTTGTAACTGTAATATCATCACCAATAATAATCACCTTTTTGCCAAGTGCAGCTGTAATTGATGCAAAACTTTCAGTATCATCTTCTGCAAACGGGTCTTCAATTGCATGAAATGGAAACTGCGCGATAAGTTGTGCGTAAAGATCTTGTAATTCTACCGATGAATATTTTTTTCCGAAAAGTATATATGTTCCATCTTCTCCACGAAGTTCATTCGCAGCAGAATCAATTGCAATAGAAGTGTTCTTATGCTTTGAAACAATATCCGATAGGAATTCAAATGATTGTTCAATAACATCAAAAGTCGGAGCATATCCACCTTCATCTCCCATTTGAATACTCGGTTGTTTGATACGCAATGCATCTCCAAGTTCAACAAACGCTTTCTTCGCTGTGATAACAGATTGCTCCATAGTTTCTTCTCCAACAACAAGAATATGTTCTTGTATTGGTAAGCGGAAATCTGCATGCGCACCACCATTCATAACATTCACAAAAAGTCTTGGGGCATGTGGTGTGGTACCTGCAGTATCTGCTATAAAACGCCACAATGGTATTCCAGCGTCTTCGGCAAATAGTCGTGCTACAGCCATTGAAACTGAAAGAACAGCATTTGCACCAAGTCGTGATTTATTTTCCGTACCGTCTATATCACAAACAAATGTATCAAATTCCGCAAGAGTCGCAAAGTCTCGTTTTGTAATTGCGTCTGCTATTTCACCTGTAACATTTTTAATAGCTGTTTCAACACCACCATCTTCATCGCGCAATTCTTTTGCTTCATATTTACCTGTACTCTTACCTGATGGTACAGATACTACTATTTTATGCCCATTACCAAAAATAGTAGTTTCAATTGTCGGACGACCGCGAGTATCTGGAATAGTTTGTGCGTTAACTTGTTCAATTCGCATATTACTCTTCTGTATGTGCATCATTATTTTGCTCTGATGATTCTTTCTTATCTTCGCGTGCTTCAATATCAGCAACATTAATAATTGTTTTTACTACTACATCAGGATTCAACGACATACTTTCAATACCACACTTAACCAAAAATTCTGCAAAGTCTGGAAGATCCGATGGTCCTTGTCCGCAAATACCAATATATTTTCCACGTTCTTTTGCTTTTGCGATTACAGTTGCAATGAAACTGCGAACTGCAGGATTATTTTCATTACCTACTGAACTTACCAATTCAGAATCGCGATCCATTCCAAGAGTTAACTGTGTCAGATCGTTTGAACCGATTGACATACCATCAAACCGATCAAAGAAATCATCTGCTAAAAGTATATTGGAAGGTATCTCACACATCATATATATAGGAGTTGATGGTTCACCAGGTTTAGCATGCGATGTTGGTATTATCCCATTTTCAACTAATATAGAGAGTACTTTATCTGCTTCCTCGGTTGTACGACAAAACGGTACCATAGGAATAACATTATCAAGTCCCATAGTTTCGCGTACTAATTTCATTGCTTGTACTTCAAGCGCAAATGCTGATGCGAATTTTGGATCGTAATAACGTGAAGCACCACGCCAACCTATCATCGGGTTTGACTCTTTCGGTTCGTATGCAACACCACCAAGTAATGTCCTATATTCGTTTGTCTTAAAGTCAGAGAAACGTACGATAACCGGACGTGGATAAAACGATGCAGCTATTCGTGCTATACCATAAGAAAGTTTATCACGATAAAATTTAATCGGATCATTCCAACCTATCATTTTCTTTGCAATAGTAATTTGAACAGCTTTTGAAAGCTTGTTGAAATTAATAAGCGCAAGCGGGTGTACTCCTATGTGTGAAGCAATAATAAACTCTTCACGTGCAAGCCCTACACCTGTTACTGGCAAGAATGAATGGTCAAATGCAAGATCAGGAGTTGCTATATTAACCATTATCTTTGTGTGTGGTTTTGGTATTTTTGTAATGTCGTGCTCATGTATAGCAAATTCCGCTGTTCCCGTATAAACTACTCCTTCACTTCCGATAGTATCAACTGTTACAACATCTCCTGTTTTAATCTTACGTGTCGCATGTTCGGTTCCAACAATTGCCGGTACACCAAGTTCACGAGATACGATAGCAGCATGTGATGTACGTCCACCACGATCAGTTATAATTGCGGCGGACATACGCATAATTGGTTCCCAATCAGGGTCAGTCATTGTTGTAACCAAAATCTCACCCTTCTTAAATGTTGGTATTTTTTTTGTATCAAGGATTACATGAGCTGTCCCAGTAGCAATATTTGAACCAACAGATATACCGCGGATAATTTCTGGACCATGTGATTTCATTTCAAACTCTTTCAATTTATTAAAATCACGTGATGATTGAACTGTTTCTGGACGAGCTTGCACCATAAATAATTCATTTGTTTCTCCATCTTTAGCCCATTCCATATCCATAGGAGACCACTTCCCTGACAAATCGCTATAATGTTTTTCAACAATCATACCCCATTTTGCCAATGTATGAACTTCATCATCAGATAAAACAAATGAATGCTGTTCTTTTTGCGTAGTAGGAATTATTTTAGTTTCTTGAATACCTGATAATTTCTTGCCACCATAAATCATCTTTTTGCTTTTTATTCCAATCTTTTTTTCAATAATTGAGTTTGGTGCAGTATCAAATGTATTTTTGAATACCAAATATTCATCTGGAATAATATGCCCTTGCACAATCATTTCACCAAGACCCCATGTTGCACTTACAACAACCACATTACGAAAACCAGATTCAGTATCTACTGTAAACATAACCCCCGATGCTCCTTTATCAGAACGAACCATTTTCTGTACACCAGCAGATAAAGCTACTTTCATATGCCCATATCCTTTATCTATACGATATGAAATAGCTCGGTTTGTAAAAAGAGATGCCATAGTCCACTTAACTGCTTTCAATACATCTTTTTTACCGCGAATACCAAGGTAGCTTTCCTGCTGACCAGCAAATGATGCTCCAGGTAAATCTTCAGCAGTAGCACTTGAGCGTACCGCTACATCAACATTCTTTCCATATCGTTTTTCCATTTCTGCATATGCGACAATGATTTCTTGCGTAAGATCATCTGGAAATTTTGCACGATAAAATGCATCACGAACTTTTTTACCACGTCGTGCCATATCAGATAAATCATCTTTACTGACACCAGACATTGTTTTTTCAACAAAAGTATCTAGTCCTGTTTTTTGTAAAAAATAACGATATGCATCCGCAGTCGTTGCAAATCCTGATGGAACACGAATTCCTTCACTTGAGAGATTTTGAATCATTTCTCCCAATGAAGCATTTTTTCCACCAACCTGCGGAACATCACTCATTGTAATGTTTTCAAACCATAAAATATTTGCCATAGTTTAGTGCGTATTAAATAACGCTGTTATACTAACAATAAGATCCGATACATTTGCGCCAGTATTACCAGTTATAAGTGCATCTTTTGTTTTAATAAAAAAATCATATGAGCGATGCCTGCGCAAACTCTTTTCTATAGATAAATAACTTGCCGTAGCATGCTCTTTAGTAAGAGTATCACATATTGCACCAGCATAATCTGTATTATCGTGTCCATCAGAGGAAAACGGTATAAGAATTTCATTTTCACTAATTTGCAATAGTCCTGCGAGTGCCATCTCAAGATTACGTCCACCTTTACCGGCATTTGTTCCAAGTGTCACAGTTGATTCTCCACCATACAGGAACACATTTCCAGCTGACGCGTTTTTAAGTGTTGTAATTACATCTTTAGCAATTTGTTGCGATTCGCCAGCGTATTTATCCGTTACTATCTGTGCTTTATAACCGAGTGTTTCGGCTTTTTGCTTCATTGCGATAAGCGCACGTTCATTAGTTACAAGAAGCACGTTGTGTACAAAAGCAAAATAATTATCTTCTTTTGGTGTTTCTATTAGAGCATCGCGAGAAAATGCATGCACATGGTATGTATCCATTATTTTTTCGGCATCTGTTATAGTAGTAATATCTTTCACAGTAGGTCCTGAAGAGATTACTGAAATATCATTACCAGGCACATCTGAGAATATAAGCCCAATAAGGTGTGCCGGATATGCTGTGCGTGCAATCCAACCTCCGCGCGCATACGAAATATGTTTGCGTACAGTATTCATTTTCTCAATAGTTGCGCCTGCGTCAGTCAGTTCCCTAAATGCCTCAGCTTCATTTGTGTATGTCATTTTGTCGTTTGGTAAACACAATAACGTTGAACCGCCACCTGATATAAGCGCAATTACTAAGTCGTCTTTTGTGAGAGGAATTAATGTATCAACGATACGTTTAGCAGCATCTGTATTTTCTTTTGATGGTTCTGGATGTGTACCAATAAGCCCTTCAATTTTCTTAAGCGGTAAGCAATTGGTTGCATCGGACACGTCAACTACAACACCACCAGCAATACGATCATTCAAAATCTCTTCAAGTGCTGCAGCTCCGACGATAGACCCTTTCCCAGCACCAACCACCCATATTTTTTGCTCCGAAGATAATGTATAGATATTACTACCAACTGTAAGTATTTTACCTTTAAGTGTTATAGCATCACGTATAATATTACGCGTATTAATTGCATCATATCCAGCGTTTGCGATAGTAAGAGCATCATGACGAAGAGGTGTTATTGCCAATGTATCAAAATTTTTAATAGTGTTCACCATTGTCATATAATACTTAAAATAAGTATATAAACCAAACAAATACAGTGGATAACATATTGAATTATACCGTTATATAAAGAACTGTATAAATTATATTTAATTATATAATATATTTATAATAAAATAGATAGTTTGCAGTATATACATTGTTATTGTGTATCATTACGGATATCAATATACGTCTTTGTAAATGGTTTTCTAAAAATAAGAGTATGAATATAATTTATAGAATATCGTAACCCCATAACAATAATTCCTTCAATCACAAGTCGCCTACCAGAAGTATACATAGGTAAGCGAAATGTCCACTTCACCTTCCCTACCTTGCTAATACGACGTGCTATATCTGTGTCTTCTCCATAAAAATCAATGGATGTGTTAAATCCACCTATCTGTTCAAAATGTGTACGGCGCACTATAAAATTACCGCCTTGTAACATTGCACCAGAATGAAATATATATTGATTAAATAAATGTATAAGATATCCTCCAAAATAAAAAATGTGAATTAGTAATCTACGAAATGTCGATAAATCATAGTAAATAAAAGGACCGCTAAGTGCCGCAAGATGCTTATTATTTGTAAATTCTTTAAGAACTTTTTCAATCCATCCATTTGGAAGTATTGTATCAGAATCAACATTGGCAATAATATCACCAGTTGATACTTTATAACCTGCATGACGAGCGCGTACAAGCCCTTTGTTCGGTTCATCAATTACCTGTAACCATTCATAACGAAGTGCTACTTCACGTGTACTATCTGTACTTGCGTTATTGACAACTATAACTTCAGCATCACATTGTGTATGCGAAAGTTCACGTTTTATAGCATCAAGACATATTGGCAAAAGTCGCTCTTCATTATAAGCTGGAATAACAAAACTAATCCGCATATTCTTTATATTTAAATTATATGCAAAAATATAGTATATGCAACTTGTGTATTTGGTATGACTTAAAATATAGTGTAAATTATTTTTTTAGTTATCCACATATACGACTACATATTTGTTCGCGTTGTGATTAGAAAACATATATAGTTGAGTATAATGCGTATCCGCACGTACTATATCCTCTTTTTTGCGATAATTCTTAGTGCATTTACATTTATAATTATCCCGCATATTTCTCATGCGAATGTGCCACCAAATTTTACAGGATTAGTATGGACTAATCCAAATACTGATATACAAACAATAATACAAGACGGTGGTACTTATAATGTACCGTTTAATATTGCCGGAAAAATACAAATCGGAATGAAAAACAGTAATCCGGGCTGGATATTATTTGGTACTCTTTATCATGTTTCCGCTACATCAAGTGAACGTACGTTTGTTACATATATGGAAAACCAAAGCAGAACTCCATTCTCATGGAAAAAAACAGGTAGGTATGAACTTGAATTAAATGATTATTTGCCAGTTGTAAACATAGTGCCGTGGTGGCATCGTATATTTGCTTTTTTTATTGGCAATACAACATACGCAGCAGCGTACTACCCTCATTCAATTGTAAATATTTATTTCACAATTCATGATGCAAATAATACTTGCACTACTCACAACCCATGTATTGACAACGTTCTATTTATTCCAGGCACAGAAGCAAGCCGTTTATATTACAAAGGTATACTTGGTATTGAACACCAAGTATGGGAACCGGACTTTTATACTGACATTCCATATCTCGCTATGAATGCTGACGGAACAAGCAAATATAAATTATATACGAAAGATATTATTGGTAGCCTATACGGAAATACTATTTATGAGCGAAAAATAGCGCTATCACGCCTCGATGCCAGTGGTGTACAGGTTTATGGAAATTTTAAACAGTTTATGAATGAGCTCGTCGCATCAAGCACCATAAAGCAATGGCGCGCATATCCTTATGACTGGCGTTATGATGTACGAGATATTGTAAATAACGGAACATTAACTAAAATGCAAGACGGGATTGTTAAACGTGTATATATCGAAAACGTACTTGAGCAACTCGCCTCAACATCACCAACCGGAAAAGTTACCATTATTGCACATTCAAACGGCGGACTTGTTGCAAAAGCACTTATACAAAAACTTTCTATAGATGGAAAAAGTAATTTAGTTGATAAACTCATTATGGTTTCAACACCACAATGGGGAACACCAGAAACTATTGGCGTAATGTTGCATGGTGATGGACAAACACAAGCGCTTGGACTCGTTATGAATGGTAAAGATGCACGTACAATTACAAAAACAATACCAGACACATACGATCTTTTGCCATCACCTACTTATTTTACACATATTAGTACTCCAGTTGTGACATTTGATACAAACGGTTCGCTTACAAAAAAATTTGCCAGTTCTTTTGGGGCTTCAATTACATCTTTTTCAAAACTGGCTAGTTTTCTCGAAAACTCAGCAGGACTTGATTCACAAACAGGATATGTAGATAATTTGCATACACCAATCACTATTTCAAGCACACTCATTAACAAAGCCACAGCAACTCACGCAGCGTTGGATACATGGACACCATCCCCAGCAATTGCGGTAACCGCAATTGCTGGCTGGGGACAAGATACCGTAAAAACTCTTGCGTATACAACACAATATAAAACAGTTTGTAATTATCTTTCTGCATCTGTATTTGGTGCGATTAAACCGTTATGCACTAAGGTTTCATATCTTGAGCATACACCAATAACCACACAAGACGGAGATGGTACGGTTGTGTCTCCAAGCGCTATTGGAAGTGTTGGAAAGAGTTTGTATTTTAATACATCCAAATTTTGGAATAATACTAAAAAAAACTATATACATAGAAACATTACTGCAGCGCCACCAATACAAAAAACAATCAAAGATATTCTCACCAATATAAATCCCACAACAATGCAGTACATCACCACATCCAAACCAACTAATGGTGCAAGCCAAGTTAAACTTCGAATTAGCTCACACTCCCCTGTCAATATTATGGTTACTTCTGCAAACGGAAAACAAAGTGGTGTTGTATATATTCCAGGCACTGATTTTTCCGGCGTAAAAAGAAACATCCTTGGAAGCTCTGTACAAGTATTTGATTCTGAAGAATATATTAACGTACCTAAAAATGGTACTTATCACATTATTGCAAAAGGATATGCGAGTGGTCCGACAACATTACAAATTGAAACAATCAGTAGTAATGGAGTCGCGAGCACCACACAAACTTTTGCAAGTATTCCCACCACAGCAAGCTCAACGGTCACTTTCTCAATAACAAATGGAAAACCAACAGCACCTGTCATTGACCTTACTGGAACAGGTAAAAATACTTTCACAATGTCCACAAGTACCAGTCCACTTGCATACATTCGCTATATGAAATCTGCAATAAAAGTAATGCAACTTTCAAGGAATGAACACTTCATACTCAGATCAAGACTTTCTGCAATTGAAATACAACTCACAAGTGTAAATAGAATGGAGCGAATGTTAAAAAATATAGGTAGAAGAATACATAGTCGATACAAATACTCTTCACGATGGCGAAATCAATCTATAAAGTTTGAGGTTCGTATGTTAACACGTTATGTTGAGCAACAATTTGCACTCTCTATACGCTTAAATAAATACAAGTATCCACATATAAGTTGGCGTTGGCATAATACACAACCACACATCACTGCTACACAAACCGAAACGATTCTTGGTATGATTAACAAATTGACGATATTACTTTAATTTTATGAAACTTTGGTATAAAAAATCTATTGTATTTATTCTTGCGGGTATCTCGTATGCGATCGGACAATATCTTCGTGGTGAATGGTTCCAGCATATTTTTATCAGTACTTGTAGGTATAGTACTGATAGCTGGGGAGTGTTTTGTAACTCACCATATCTGGCACAAGGGTTTGCGCTCATTACACTTGGCGAAACACTCGCTATTGTTGGTCTTATATTGATATTTGCTAATACGCACACATTTCACAAATGGCTAAGATTTAGTTATTGGTATGTGCCATTGGCTACACTACTTACATTTGCTATGTACCCGACCACTACGCCACTTGGTGGCGTAGTGCCAATTACTCAAGGCGTGCGTTTGTTCGGAGAACCGTACATAGTTATCACTGCATATATTGTTGTAATACACATAATCTCTTTTACAAAACGAAAACTCAATGAGAGGGGAAAGGTGCAATAAGATAAATGTAAACACTCGCATCATTACTAACATAATACATAACCACACATCACTGCTACACAAACCGAAACGATTCTTGGTATGATTAACAAATTGACGATATTACTTTAATTTTATGAAACTTTGGTATAAAAAATCTATTGTATTTATTCTTGCGGGTATCTCGTATATTATTGGACAATATTTTCGTGGTGTATGGTTCAATCCATCGTGGTCTTACCAATGCCAAGGAATACATACAATTTCTGGCATCTATTGTTACGCACCATATATAGGAATAGGAACTTTTGGTTTGTCGTTTATTGTACTAGGGCAAATATTTGCTCTTATTAGTTTAACCTCTTTATTGGTAGGTTTTATTTTGTTATTTGCTAATACACAGGTATTTCAAGAATGGTTGAGATTTAGTTATTGGTATGTACCAATTGCCATATTGATTATTTTTGTCATGTATTCTGCCACAACAGCACCACTTGGTGGTGAAGCACCAATTATTCAAGGTATTGATGTCTTTATAGAACCGTACATAGTTATCACTGCATACATTGTTGCAACAGACATAATCTCTTTTGTAAAACGAAAACTTAGCGAGAGGAAAATGGGTACTGTATAAGATAAATGTAAACACTCACATCATTATTAACATAATGCACAACCACACATCATATTTACAAAGTCGAACCTTGTAAAAGTATATTATTCAACCTAATTCTGTACAAGGTCGAACTTTGCAATATGTAATATATAGTAATTAACGAATTGGGGTCCAATCGTCAGCAATCGCTTTGTTGAAAATAATAACGCTAATTGTATTAATCGTCCAAATCCACCAAAGTCGTGCCCAACCAATCTTATGCGCGCGACGTGCTCCATGATATACAATTAATTTTGAGTCAAAATACGTTTTACCGATTTTTGAAAGACGATAGAAAAAATCGCCATCTTCACGTGTATGAAGGTCTTCGCGAAATCCGTGTATTTTTTCAAACGCTTCTCGTCGTACAAGCATAAACTTACCTGATGCCTCACCACGACCAAGTATATTATTTTGAAATCGTATTACAGCATTTAAATAGCCAAATGAAACTCTATCAGCCCAAGTTTCAATAATTGGTAATGCACGCTGAGATCCTGTAATACCAACCAATTTTGGATGTTCATTAAAATGTGATAGTGCTCGTTTAAAGAATGCGTCTGCATTTGGAATATGTACATCTGCATCAATGAAAGCGAAAAAATCTCCGTGTGCGACTTTAGCTCCATCATTTCTTCCAATACCAGGAGTATGTTTATCGCCTTCAAATACTACAACCGTGTCCGCATATTTACGCGCTATCTCAACAGTATGATCCTTGCTACGTGCGTCTGATATAATAATTTCATATGAAAATGTAAGTACATTACGTAATTCTTTAATTGTATTGACAATTACCTTCTCTTCTTCACGTGTTGGAATAATAATTGAAAGCAACATATATATTACCAATCAAGTGTAGCAAGCTTTTTGTTAAGTGCTCGAACTGCAAAAAGAAAAAGTATCGGAATAGAAATTGCAATAATTATTTTAAGTTCTTCCGGTACATATATCAATACGTTGCCAAAAAAATAACCAATGCTCATAAGAGCGAATACCCAAATAATACTTCCTAATGTATTAATTACCACATAACGTACAAATGATATGCGCATCATACCTGCTACTGTTAGCACAACAGCAGCAAGTCCAAACCCCATTGTTAATTTAGAAAAAATAAGAATACGTGTTTGATACAAATGGAAACGACGTTCAATTTTTGCAATAATTTCTGGCGTTGCCCCTATAATATATCCCCATCGTGCAAAGAACGGTCGTGCTGAAGTGTATCCGATTATATACCACATAATGTCAGACAAAATATCTCCTGCCATAAGCATAATGTATGCAGGCCAAAAATTTACAGTACCTATATGCCAAAGTAAACCAGTTGCCATCATTACCGCAGAACCTTCAATAAACGAACCTAAAAATATGAATATATATTTTGAACCTTCCAAAAACGCAATAATTGTTGCAAAGATATCCATACAGTTACATAAAATAATAACATAATTTATGTAACGAGATGTTTGTACATCATACTACTACACATAGAAACTAATATATGTGTAGTATAATAAAGATATGTCAATGCGAGAACAAATTGCTGATATGCCGACACAATTTTCTTGGGAACCAGAGTGTGAGCGTACTGAACAATTATTAAACAAAACATTTAAACATACGTTTTTATATGGAATGGGCGGTTCGCATTTAGGTGCTGATTTATTATTGCGTGAAGTTCCGACACTTCCATTTACCGTACGCCATGAATATGGTGCAACATTGACTCTTGAAAAACAACACAAGGATACACTAATAATAATAAGTTCTTATTCTGGAGAAACTGAAGAAATGCTTAATGTATTGCGTGAGGCACAGCGTATCGGAATATCGTGTGCAATTATGACATCAGGGGGAACACTGCTTGAACGCGCACGTAAAACTGGAATTCCAATTATTATATTTCCAACAGAAGGTGTTGAACCGCGTATGACGCTTGGCTATGAACTCCGTGGTATAGCATATATTCTTCAAGAAAAAGAAATTTTTAAACATATTGCTCAAGCAGGAAAAGATCTTTCAGACATATCAACAATACAAAAAAGTGGCATTGAGATGGCAGATTTTATTACAAATAAAATACCGGTATTTTATACATCAACACAAAATACAACTATAGGTTATATTTTAAAAATAATGTTTAATGAGTCGGCAAAGATTCCGTCTTTTACAAATACAATCCCAGAAGCATGTCATAATGAATTATCCGGATACGATGCAGTTGACGCATCACGCGATCTTATTCATTCGCTTTTACCAATATTTATTACAGACATAAACGATCATCCACGTATACGTGCACGTATGAACCTTATGCAAGAATTGTTTACTCAACGTAATATACCAACATATGTATTGGAGATACCGTCAAGTATGTCTGCACTTGCTGGCGGAATTACTGTATTGCGTATCGGTGCGTATGCTGCGATGGAAATCGCTGATCGTAATAATACTCCAGACGCAAAAACTCCACTTATTACAGAATTTAAAAAACGACTCGCTGAAATACCATGGTAATAGTTGTAGATATTGGTGGCACTAATACGCGTGTAGCGATTAGCACTGATGGTGTAAATATTACAAATGAAATATCTTTCAAAACCCCAAAATATCCTGATGACGGTTTAAAACTTGTACAGCAAACGGTTCAAAAATTATCTAAAGTAAAGGAGCATACAATTGCAGTTTTTGGAATTGCTGGTGTTTGTTCTTCTGACAGGACAACCGTTCTTAACTTGCCGCATCTCCAAAAATGGAATAACAAATTTACAACAATGCTTGCGCAAGAATATCTTGGAGTACCAGTGTACTTAGAAAATGATGCGGCACTGGGCGCACTAGGTGAAGCAACTTTCGGCGCTGGTAGTGCGTACAATATAGTAGCATATATAACTATTGGCACTGGAATCGGTGGCGCACGCATCGTAAATAAAACTATTGACCCGACTCATTTTGGCTTTGAAATTGGTCAACAGCTAATATCAACTAATAATGAGGGTATACATACATTGGAAGAAGCAATTTCTGGAACTGCACTTGAAAAACATTATGATACGCCATCTAAAAATATTAAAGATCAAAAAATATGGGATGATATTGCGCACATATTCGCCAACGGACTTTATAACACAATCGTGCACTGGTCTCCAGAATGCGTAGTGCTTGGTGGCTCAGTGATGAAAGACATACCTCTGGAAATTATTACAAAACAACTTCGCGAACGTATGCATATATTTCCAGAGCTCCCGTACTTATTGCGTGGAGAACTAGGCGATTTATGTGGAATATATGGAGGATTATCATTTGCGCAAAAAATACTTCAATCTTCATAAAATTATTACATCGTTATACGAATTAGTTATGCACTAACGCTACCTTGCGTAACTTAATAATATGCGTGCATAGTATATATAAATATCATTTTATACGCTCGTTACTACATATTTAATTTTATAAATATATTATATGGATACAGTTATACAAAATCATACAGCAAATCATGAACCAGCAGGTCTTTCTTCTGCCGAAGTACAACGTATACGAAAACAAGTTGGATCAAACATACTTCAAGAAAAGAAACAGAAACTAATCTCAAAAATTATTGCGTGGACAATAGCTCCAATTCCACTAATGTTGCTCGCCGCGTCTGGACTTTCTTTTGCGGCCGGTAAAATTGGAAATGGGTGGATTATTCTTATACTTTTTATTGCAAATTTCGGTATTCGTATATGGCATGAAGGTAAAGCGGATAAAGCAATTGCAAAATTACAAGAACATTTAACGGTATATTCGCGTGTAAAACGCGATAACACATGGCAGAAACTACCGTCCACAGAGCTTGTTCCAGGAGACATTATAATGCTTGTTGTTGGAGCAATTGTACCAGCAGATGCAAAAATAATCTCAGAAACTAATCTTTCACTTAATGAATCTACTCTCACAGGAGAATCACTTCCAAAAGTACATACCGTTGGTGATATCATATATTCCGGATCATTTGTAGCTACAGGAAACACACTAGCTACTGTATCTACAACTGGTAACCGTACATATTTTGGTAAAACTCTAACTTCAATTGAACACTCGAAAAAACGAAGTGCTCTTGAACAGGATATTATGACTATTTCGCGATTTCTATCTATCTTCGCTATTATTGTTATTGTTATTTTATCAATATTTCTTATTGGACAGCCTGGTATCAAATTAATTAAAATCATTACTCTTGATATTGCGTTGCTTATAGCTGGTATACCTGTTGCATTGCCTACTGTTATGAGTCTTATAATCAGTATCGGAGTACTTAACCTTGCAAAAAAACACGCGGTAGTAAGACGTCTTTCTTCTCTTGAAGATCTTTCCAATGTAGACTTACTTCTATCTGATAAAACAGGTACATTAACAGAAAATCGTATTCATGTTGATCGTATTGCCGTACTTGCAGCTCATGATGAAAAAGAAGTTGTACATCTTGCTGTAAGTGCAACAGATCCGGCAGAGGGAAATGCTCTTGAAGATGCAATTATTAGTAAAGCAAAAGAAATGTTGGTAACAAGCTTACCGCAACAAAAATTCACACCCGGTGATTCTGAACGAAAGCGAAGTACGGCGATAGTGACAAAAGAAGGTCACGTATTGACGATAGCACTCGGAGCGCCAAGTATTATTCGTACGTTATGTACTTTTGATTCAAAAGAATTATTGGAGCGCTTTGATACAGAAGTTTCCAAAGCGGCACAAAATGGCGATCGTACACTTGCGGTTGCTGCGCGACAAAACACAACAGAAGAACATAAACTTCAACCAATCGGAATTTTATTTTTATCCGATACGCTTCGTTCTGACGCAAAAGAAACTATTGCTGCAATGAATTCAGAAGGAATAACAGTCAAGATGCTCACTGGTGATGGTATTCAAATTGCACAGGAAGTTGCCGGAAAACTCGGACTTTCAAATAATATCGTTCCCCGCTCAGTTTTTGATTCACCAGATACACTTCCATCTGTTATAGAAACTGCAGGTGGTTTTGCGGAAGTATTACCAAAAGATAAATATACGGCGGTAAAGATATCAAAAAATAACCATATCGTTGCTGTAACAGGAGACGGAGTGAACGATGTTCCTCCAATTGAAATAGCCGATGTTGGAATTGCAGTAAAAAATGCAGTTGACGCATTACGTAGTACAGCCGATATAGTATTACTAACAAGCGGTATATCGGTTGTACATGATGCTATTACTGAAGCACGAAAAGTATTTATGCGTATTTATCACTATTCTGTATACCGTATTTCAGAGAGTGCTCGCCTAATTCTTACAATAGGACTAATTGGCATATTAGTTGGAAACTATCCATTGACAACCGTACAAATTATTTTGCTTGCTGTTCTTAATGATTTGCCAATTGTGTCGCTTGCGTTTGACCACGTACATACAGCACATACTCCAGAAGTTATTGATGTGCGTCGTAGATTCTTCCTTGGTACAACTTATGGAATAACTGGTGTTATAAACAGTATGTTGACACTTTATATTGTTCTGCTTATGTTACACTTGCCATGGGATCAAATACAAACTCTATTTTTCCTACAGTTAGTGGTGTCTGGAAATTTCCTTATTTATGTTGCCCATACAGAGAAGCGATGGTTCCGTTATTTGCCAAGTTGGCAAGTAATGATTGCAATTTCATCAACACAAATAGTTGCGACATTATGGGCGCTTAGCGGATGGTTTACCGCAGCCATTCCTTTGTGGGTGGTAGGTTTCGTATGGGTATGGTCATTTGCATGGATGCAAACATCTGAAATGGGCAAGATGCTCGTTGCGCGCCTTGTTAAAGCACAAGCTGGTAGTCCACAGGCAATTGCAGTATCCACGTAAGAAATACATAAAACTACTTAATATACACAACACTGTATTAATATCAGAAAGTAACTATCGGGTGTACAAAGAACTTTATTTATAAACATTACTGATATTAAACAATATGTATTTTGTTTAATACGGATTTACTGTGCGGATAGGGAGAATCGAACTCCCGCCTGATGCTTGGGAAGCATCCATTCTACCACTAAACTATATCCGCTTTATAATATGCTATTGTCATTTATTCAAAGTTTACTATAAATGCAGCACATTAAATATCCAACTCCACCACGTTTTTTTGATTTGTGTACTTGTAGCAATCTTTGACGGTATCACAATGATAACGTCCTCACCAGGGCGCGCAACACCAAATTCAGTACGTACGGCAGCTGAATATCCTCTCGGAGTATCAAGTGTATGAATATTTTGTTCAAGTATCCTTGCACGATTCTTTAGAACTATAGCTTCTTGTTGCGTTTGATGAGCCGTTTGCCAAGCAATTTGTGCTTTCCCGAAAAGACCTATAATAAGAGAAATAATCCACACTATTATAATAATAAGTACACCTATCAGTATTCCTTGCCATACAGGATTGACATGATTGATTTTTATATAATGTGGTACGAAAGACATATTAAAAGTATATCGCATAAAACCTAATTATCGATGTATTACTCGTAGTCTTGTACCATTTTCATAAACACCTCAGATGGAATATGAACTCGTCCATGTGCTGCGAGGCGTTTTTTTCCGCGTTTTTGCTTTTCAAGAAGTTTCTTCTTTCTGGTTATATCACCACCATAAAGATGTCCTGTAACATCTTTTCGCATTGCTGATAGCGTACGCGAAGAAATAATACGTCCAATGGCATACGCCTGAATTTTTGTTACAAACAAT
>CAZCLC010000012.1:0-17306 GCA_964499455.1 uncultured Candidatus Saccharibacteria bacterium
ACACTTGACCACTACATCTGACTGGACAAACGGTTACCTTCTTAAGAATATGATTGATGGAACTTACAGTTACACCCATTCATAATCTTAAGTAAGTATTTGACCGAAGTCTGACTTCCGAAGTCTAACTTCCATCAAACAAGTCAAGGTTTATTAGAAAGTGAGCGAAGTCTGACTTCCCTCAATCTCTAAACCTCCAGCTAGAAAATTGGTCTAGCAATCATGTGAAGGTTTAACCTTCACAAACAAAAAACCACCCCTTGCGGGGTGGTTTTTTGATGCCCACGTACTGGGGAGTTAAACTCTCCCAGTACAAATTCTTCTATTCATCTATTGAAAATTATTTCCTAAGTAACAGAAGTCAGACTTCCATCAGTGATGGAAGTCTGACTTCTGTTACTTAGGATCGTTCAACTTTTACAGATTTGAGTGATTGTTTTTATCCACACCAACCATTGAAAGTTAGACTTCCAATGGTTGGTGTGCGTTATCCTTATCACTATGAGAGTAGAACCATATGGTATTGGATCGGTTTTGCACATTACGCAGAAAGGTGCGCGCGGTATGGATATTGTGCGTGATGCACATGATAAAGAACGCTTCATGCGTTCGCTATTCTATCTTAATGATATTCATACAGACCAAAATTGGCATAAAAAACCAATTGAAGCTCAACATTTTGTACGACAAACACACGCATCAGAACGTGAACCACTTGTCCGCATTCTTGCATGGACACTCCTTTCAAATCATTTTCATATACTCGTGCAAGAGTTTCGTGAAGGTGGTACCTCAAAGTTTATGCAACGCCTCAACGGAAGTATGTCTGCAGGTTTTAATGCAAAATATAAAGAAGCAGGAAGTCTTTTCCAAGGTTCATATCGAGCACGCGTTGTCTTAAGCAATGAACATCACCAATATCTGGCGTTCTATATTTTAGTAAAAAATGTATGCGATATGTATCCGGGCGGACTCGCCGTAGCAGCTAATAATTTTGATAATGCTTGGAAATGGGCAAAACACTACTCCTATTCAAGTTTTCGCGATGTTATTTCTGGCGATAATTCGCCGATTATTGAGGACACAGAAAATCTTATTGGAGGCATAATCGGTGAAGGGGATACATATAAACAGGAGGCAAAAGAGCTATTGAATTTTCACATGATAAATAAAGGCAAAGATTTTCAAAATGCAATGCTTGAGCCTTGGTAAGTGAGGGAAGTCTGACTTCCCGACTTCACTCAATCCTTAAGAGGCGTAAAGTTTATTGGAGTCAGACTCTCCCAAACTATTCTCGCAACAGTTCTCAGTTTTTTGTACTGTCTTGTCTCGTTGTAAAAATCTGAATACCTTATCCACGGCATATTGTGTATTCACAATATGCCGTGTGGTATGCTTTAAATAAGCGTGCCAAGTTATCCATAAATATATGTGTGTAGTGCGCGGAAAAGTTAGAATCATTTATTCGTCAATATATAATATAATCGTTACTTAAAATATGAAAATTATTACTACAATGGTCATTGGTGTATTCCTTGCAATAATACCACTTTCCGTATCAACCGTTTTTGCGCAAACGGCAACCACGACAACAGTAGCACAAACGGCAACTATTACAGCCGTTGTTAAGACAGCTGCCCAAATCCAAGCAACACTTCAGGCGCAAATTACGCAGCTGCTTCAGCAAATAAAAGCACTTCAAGTACAAATTGCACAAATAAGAACTACGCAACAAACCATAAAAAGCTCTTTTGTCGCTTTACGAAGCCAGATGCGTGTTGGGTCAAAAGGGGAGGGAGTAAAAGTTTTGCAAAAACTCTTGGCAAGTGATCCCGCCATATATCCTCAAGGTCTTGTAACTGGATATTATGGTCATCTCACTGAAGATGCAGTGAAAAAGTTTCAGGAGAATCATGGAATTTCTCCAGTCGGTGAAGTTGGTCCACAAACTCGCCTCCTTTTAAATTCATTTTTGAAACACGCGACCAGTACCATTCCGATGAATTTCTTGCGTGAGGCCGAAGGAGAACAAAGTGATGCGACAAGTACTAGACGTATGGTGATAGTATGTCATCGCGCCGGAAACTCAGGAATTGGGATTTCTGAGCGTATCGCACGCAGGGCACTTTTCTTTCATGTCAGAAATGGCGATAGTGTTGGTGAGTGTAAGGGTGAAAAAAATAATAACCGTGCAGAGCGAGGTGATGTAAGTGAACATGGTGACAATGGCATAATCACTCCAGCAGGTAGTTTCGGTAGAGAATCTGTTGGTAGTAATGCATCGTCAACTTCAGATGGGCATGGTGATATAGGTAAGTAGATTCTAAAATTTTGCTGTGTTCAGCAATCGATTTTAGATTATTATCGCGAGATAGTAATATAAATGTTAGTTTCGGAGATTACACCATTTAATATCGTTACTCATAGTAATACCATAGAGAATTATGGTAAAGACAATTAATCAATCTTTACACATACAACCCGCGCGAGTTAACTCGCGCGGGTTGTATGTTATTATAAATAAATGTCAAATGATATTGAAAAAAAACCAGCAGTTACACCTTCGGACACTCATCAGCCGGTTGCACCTTACGTGCTTGATTTTATAAAGTTCTTTGGCGGATTTATTCTTATCATTGGTATTGCGCTTACTATTATTTATATAGTGTCTACTACGATTTCATAAACAAAAACTAAATATATAATCTATAATTCTGTATATATTAGTGCCATAAAGATATATATTATTTTGTACTATTCACGTATGGATATGTAGATTTTATCACACACTTGCGTATCTGGAGTTTTTTTTGTACAGTATATTTTGTACGGACCTAAAGACAGCAGGCAACTCTTGAAGAGTGTTAAGTCCCGCCTAAGGACGAATGCATAATAATGCGTAGATCGAGTCTCCTCAAACGGTCTTTAATATGGCCGTTTGCTTCTTTCCGTGCAAATAGAATAACATATATGGCAATTAGCAAAGAAAAAAAACAACAAGTTGTGCAAACAATTAAAGACACGCTTAAAAATGCGATAACTGTAGTATTTGTGAGTTTTTCGGGGCTAACAGTCTCTGAAATATCTTCTGTTCGTAAAGCATTGCGTGAGAAAGATGTTAATTATTATGTCGCAAAGAAAACACTCATTCGGCGTGCATTATCTGCGTATAATTATACAGGTGAATGTCCTAATCTACCCGGAAAAATTGCTGTGGTATTGAGTGCGACAGATGAAATTACACCAGCACAAGCGATATATGAACAAGGTAAAAAGAAAATAAAAACACTTAATATTGTCGGTGGTATATTTAATGGCGCATATATAGATGCAGAACACATGCAAGCAATTGCGATTATTCCACCAATGCCGATATTACGCGGTATGTTTGTAAACATAATCAATTCGCCGATACAAGGATTTGTTACCGTACTTGATCAGATTCGTGCAGCAGAAGTGTAATAAACAAAGAAAATTAGTGCAGTATATTAATAACTTATAAATAAATTGTATATGTCTGACGAACCAGTAAAAAATGATGAAAATGCCGACAAGGCAACTTCTGAAGAAAAGAAAATTGAAGAGAAAAAAGTAGAAACATCGGTTGAAACACAACCGGCAGTTGAGACTCCAAAAGAAGAATCTAAAAAAGAGTCGCAAAAAACACAAGAAGAAAAATCTGTTGATACAATAGAAGATGTTGTTGTACCGAAACAATTTAAGAAACTTGTAGAAGATATTGAAAAAATGTCAGTGATTGAACTTTCAGAATTGGTAAAGATTCTTGAAAAGAAATTTGGTGTTTCAGCATCAGTTGCAGCACCTGTGGCAAACGGAAATGGTATCGCAGAAAAAGAAGAAGGGAGTAGTACAGTTACTATTGAGCTTTCCAGCTTTGGTGCGAATAAAATAGCTGTTATTAAAGCAGTAAAAGACATACTCTCACTTGGATTGAAAGATGCAAAAGATCTTGTAGATGGAGTGCCATCTATTTTGAAAGAGGGTATCAAAAAGGAAGAGGCGGAAGAATTAAAATCAAAAATAGAAACTGCCGGTGGAACAATCACATTTAAATAGTTGTTGTTTAGTCGGTAGATAATTTACATAGCGTCTTGCTTTTATAAAAGCAAGACGCTATGTCTATTTAGTCAAGTCTTGCAATAACATCTAAAAATCGTGTACAATGCTATAATTATGAACATACTTCCAAAACTATTCGGTTCTATTGCACGTTTGAAAATGTTACGACTTTTTTTATTTAATAAAAATCGCCCTTATACAACAAAAGAAATAATTTTTCGTACAAAATCAACAGCTTCCAATGTCCGCCGAGAAATTACAATACTTATAAGTTCCTGCGTCATACGTAGGCAAGGAAATGGTAAAGCGGTGAAATATCGTCTTAATAAAAATTATAAATATATTGATGCACTTACGATATTTGTACGTGATACAACAGTTATAGAGCCACGTGATATTCTTACTTTATTACGTAAATCTGGAACATTAAGACTTGTTGTTCTGACAGGTTTATTTTCTAGTGTCATTGAATCGAAAATTGATATGCTTGTTGTAGGAGATAAGCTCAATGAGCGAATGCTTTCCTCGGTAATCCATACCATTGAATCTGATCTTGGTAGAGAAATTAGGTATGCAACTTTTTCAACTGCGGATTTTCGGTATCGTTTAGGTATTTATGACAAATTACTCCGCGATGTATTTGATTATCCACACAGTAAAATACTTGACAAAATAGGAGTGTAATAGCACAGTATTTATCCACATAGCAAATAATAACCTATCTTATTTTCTGCTACACTATATTGTATAGCTTGGTTTTCTGCGCAGGCTTTATTAGAGTAACAATTAAGATTATTTATGACTTTTACTACATGGATTGATGTTTTAAATCAATCGTTTCAAAATATAACATACGGTTTATTACAATATATTCCGAATCTCATCATTGCAATCCTAATATTTATAATTGGATGGCTTGTTGGCGTTGGTATTGGAAGGGTTGTGGCACAAATTATTGATGCGCTTCCTTTTGATAAAGCACTGCGTGTTGCCGGTGTTGAACAGATTCTTGAGCGTGCAGGCTTTAAACTCTCTTCAGGTGCGTTTGTAGGTCTTCTCGTGAAGTGGTTCTTTATTATTGTTTTCTTAGTGGCATCTCTTAACGTACTTAATTTGACACAAGTAAACATATTCATGAGAGAAGTAGTATTGAGTTACTTACCACATGTGATTGTGGCAGTATTGATTCTACTTGTAGCGGCAGTGCTTGCTGAAACAGCGTATCGTATAGTAGCTGGTTCCGCAAAAGCAGCTCGCCTTGTATCTGCAAACTTTCTTGGTACGGCTGCAAGATGGTCTATCTGGATATTTGCTATCCTTGCTGCACTGAATCAATTGCAGGTCGCACCTGGATTTGTACAAATATTGTTTACAGGAATTGTTATTGCAATTTCATTAGCGCTTGGATTGGCATTTGGTCTTGGTGGACAACAAGTTGCAGCGCGATACCTTGAGCATATGCGTGAACAAATAAAGTAACGGATATTTAGACATTTCTTTAAAATACCCGGCACCTATGGTGCTGGGTATTTTGTGTAATTCTGAAAATTTAAAAATCATTCCTGATGTTATGAAGAATATAAATATTTATAATGTCAACTGTGCTGTGCAATTTCTTATTAGTTATATACTATTGACTATATAACAAGAGTAGTGCATTATTTATTTTAGATTAAATAAATAGAGGGGGTGGATAATGAAATATTTTTTGACAAAATGGGATGTATCCCATTTTTCAAGAAAGCTTGAAGCAGATAAAATACTTTCAAGCAGTGGGAAAAGAGATGTATCTTGTTGCATTATTTGTAGTAAGAGAACATCTTGTCAACAAGATAAAAAAGATTCTTGTGAAGAGTACGCTCTTGATAAGAATAAGAATTCAAAAAAAGCCATAGTAGAAACACTATGTGATACGTTTTAGTGTATGAAAAACAATAGTTGGTATTCGTATTAATGGATACCAACACTGTTAATATACGGACGGATACCGGCACCGCTTATATACAAGCGGTGTTTTTTTACATCTAAAATAAGGATTCTATCGGTCATATTACTTTTTGTTTTATTATTAAATGTGTCGAGTTTGAATATATATATAGTTTAATATTCGTATCAAAAACTTTTCTTTTTTGCAATGTTATGATAATGTCCTTGTATGTCAGTACGCATGCGTAATACAAGTTCTCGCACTCGCAATAGACGTTCGCATCATGCGCTTACGGCTATTAATACTGTTGTTGATAAGAAAAGCGGTGCTATACGGCTTCCTCATCGTCTTGATGAAACAACAGGTAGTTATCGCGGAATATTGATAAAAACTCCTCATATTAAAAAAGAACGCACTAAAGCTCAAAAGTATGACCATCCTGAACATACTCATGACGATGTGTCTTCTGTTCAAAAAGACGATACAAAACAAAAAACTGAAGTACAAAGTAAGCACGAACATATTGATAACATTCCGCGTACTCGTCGTAGGGTTTAGATTTATAGAAGGGAGCTTTACATAAGATATTAGGTATGTTTGACTGTATATAGATGTTGTACAAGCGTGTCGTACTACGATATGCTTGTGGGTAAATACCCATGTCTATGCTCCACATAATTGTGTGAGTGTTTTTTATAATAAAACATATTCTTTATGTTGTGTTTATAATATAAGTAATTTATACTAATGACATATGAAAGGTGTATTTTTTGATGATGAAGAAAAATATAAGCATAAATCTGAGAATCCGAGAAAACAATCCAATTTAGTTCGCTTAGTTCTTTCAACTGGTATAGTGAATGATGATAAACACGCAGAGTATGTGCTTTTATATATAATGGTGTTCTTAATTGTCATAGCCATTGTCATATTTATCTTTGGCAATAGTTCAGGACAAATAAATGTACCGCTATCCAAGATAAATTCGGCCATGCAGGTAAATGGAATACATTAATTAGTGTCTACTTTTATGTATAGAAACACACGATATAATCGAGGCTTCACTCTTATAGAGCTTCTGGTTGTCATAGCTATAATTGGTGTTCTATCCTCAATAATACTTGTGTCACTTAACACAGCACGTTCAAAAGGATATGATGCAAACCGTAAATCAGAGTTAAGACAATTACAAACAGCACTTCAGTTATATCATATTGATCATAGTTCTTACCCTTTGACTAATGGTCAGTGGTGGAGTGATTCCCCAAATGGTGGAAATAGACAGATTTGGATTCCTGGTCTCGCGCCGAAATACATAAATGTACTCCCAAAAGATCCTGTGTACACACCAAATGCTTGCGGAGGATGGGGTGGAACTTACTTATATCGTTCTGATGGAAATAACTATAAACTCCTCAGTCATTGTCCACAGCACTCAAGTGTCACAAGAACTCCTAAGAGCAGTACTTTTTATGATCCAATACGAACGACATGGGCATGGCAAATATCTTCTTCGCAGGGTGTACGCAATAGCTGGTAGAAAGAAATCAAGTTTCATAAAAATTTATTAGAAATAAGTAGTGATGAAATTGCGGGTTGAATTGAGAATGATGTTACATAATGCAAAATGAATGTTATATTTATTGGCTATCGAGTAGATTAGAAACTTGGAAGTATACGTAATTAATATGCACACTTGCATTTAAGGTGTGTATATTGTTATTCTAAGGGAATAATCGCTCTTTTATAAATTATATGATAAACCGTCATCTCTCAAGAACTATCGTGTTGCAAACACTCTTTGAGTGGGACACAACTAATGCATCTATCTCTGATGCTGATACTATTCTTGAACGAAACAGGAACGAATTTGCGGGAGACAGTACCAGTATACCGTTTATGAAAAAACTTCTTTCTGGTATATTTGCAAATCGTGATGATATTGATTTGATAATCACTCATGCTGCGCCAGACTGGCCACTTAATAAAATCGCTCCGATTGACAGAAATATATTACGTCTTGGACTTTATGAACTATTATTCTCAGACAGGAAACAAATACCTGCTAAAGTTGCTATTAACGAAGCAATTGAACTTGCAAAAACATTTGGCGGTGAATCATCAGGTCGGTTTATAAATGGGGTACTTGGTACTGTATATAAAGAAATTGGTGAGCCAGGGAAAAATGATGTTTCCGTGCGACGTAAAAAAACAGAACCGTTACCAATTGAATCTCTTGTTGGCGCTCTTGTGTATGCCAAATATAATGGACAATACTATGTTGCGCTTGTGCATGATGTGTTTGGGCACTGGACTCTTTCAAAAGGTCATGTCGTCGGAACAGAATCAGAAACGGAAAGCGTAGTGCGTGTAGTGCGAGAAGAACTTGGTCTCTCCGGTATTTCTAAAGATATGCTCGGTAAAAATGAATATATAGCTTCGCATCCTGAGAAAGGGAAAGCTCTCAAAAGGGTTTCTTTTTTTCTGGTTTCAGCACCTTTTGAACATATCAATCTTAAAAAAAGTGGTGGTCTTGATGATGCACGATGGTTCAAAACACAAGATATTCTTGACCTAAACTTTTATGATGATATGCTCCCTATCGTTACCGCTGGAGTTCAAACATTGATTGAACGTGCATCGGTTTCGTCATAATATTTTTTATGATAGATATTAATACATACGCACGTCGTTTAGGTCTTACTTTTCATAATCCTGACCTATTGCTTCAAGCAATTACACATCGTTCATATCTAAATGAAAATCGTTCAACCTTACAACACAATGAACGTATGGAATTTCTTGGTGATGCTGTACTTGAGCTTGTAGTTACAGATTTTCTTTTTCGTAAATTTCCAAACAAGCCTGAAGGCGAATTAACCACATATCGTTCTGCACTTGTTAATACACAATCACTTGCGGCATCTTCCGAGAAATTGGGTGTAAATGATATGCTTCTACTTTCAAAAGGAGAGTCAAAAGATACAGGTCGTGCTCGGCAGTTAATTTTAGCAAATACATTTGAAGCAATTATAGGCGCTGCGTATCTTGATGGTGGTATTAAAGCCGCCACTGATTTCATATCAAAAAATATTTATCCGAAGATTGATGAGATACTTACTGATTGTTTATGGCAAAACGCAAAAAGCCATTTTCAAGAAGCGGCACAAGAACAGCGTGGAATTACTCCGAATTATAAAACCGTAAGTGAAGAAGGCCCAGACCATGACAAATGTTTCGTCGTTGGCGTTTTCTTAAATAAAGAATGTGTTGCTACTGGCGAAGGAAAATCAAAACAGGAAGCTGAACAAAACGCAGCTAACACAGCACTTAAAAAAACCGGATGGTAAAATATTGTAATTAATGTCGCAGCATAGGTGTACGCTTGCTATACTGGTACATACAAATAGACATATGTTAAAACGACTTGAAATTGTTGGATTTAAATCATTTGCTCGGAAAACAATATTTGATTTTTCTTCAACAGTAACAGCTATTGTTGGTCCGAATGGTTCCGGAAAATCAAATATTACAGAAGCATTTCGTTTTGCGCTTGGTGAACAGTCAATGAAAAATATGCGCAGTAAACGTGGCGAAGATTTGATCTTTAACGGTTCGCCAACTGCTGCACGTACAAATCGTGGAGCTGTAGCTATTGTGTTTGATAATACATCGCGTGTATTTAATATTGATTTTGACGAAGTAATTATTGAACGTGCCGTATTCAGAGATGGAGCAAGCGAGTATTTATTAAATGGTTCACGTGTACGATTACGCGATATCTATGAACTACTTGCAAACGCAAATATCGGTGAAAGCGGTCATCATATTATTTCTCAAGGTGAAGCAGACCGTATTTTACTTGCAAACCCGCAAGAGCGACGTGAAATAATTAAAGATGCTTTGGGATTGGCTGTGTATGAATTTAAAAAGCAAGAAGCACAACGAAAATTAGGGAAAACTAAAGAAAATATAATTCAAGTGGAAGCGTCACGTCGTGAACTTACACCACATATACATTTTCTTGAAAAGCAAGTTGAGCGATTAGAACGTGCTGACGCATTGCGTTTAGAATTAAGTGTGGCAAGTGCTGAATATTTTGCTATTGAAGACAGTTATCTTTTAAAAGAAAAAACTTTGGCAACCGAAGCACATATGCACGCTATAAAACAGCTTGCGAAACTTATGGCAGAATTATCTGCACTTTCCGATCGTGTTATAGGAGATGACGAGGGAGCGAGCCGCGCGCACAAGGTGCGCGCGGCGGAAAAAGCACTTGAACACGCAAACGAAGAATATAACGCTCTTATACGTGAAGTTGGCAGAACAGAAGGAGCGCTTACTGCTGCTATGGCTCGTCACCAAACAATTAAAAATGAGCAATATATAAAAATACCGCGAGAAGATATTCAAACACTTTCTGAAGAAATTGAGATACAAACAAAACAAGCGCTTACAGAAGACGAATCGCGTATGCGCGCTTCACTTATCGCAATTCGTACGGTAATTCGTTCATTTTTTGCACAGTTTGATTCTAAAACAGAAGTGATGTTAAGTGATGAAGAACAAACACTGCACACACTTGAACGCGAAAAAGAAAAAAATACAGAGAAAGAAGCTGCACTTTCTGAAGTAGTTGAAAAAGCACGAAACACTGTTTCTCGTGCTCGCGAAATACTTGCCGCACACGAAGAAGCCGGTATTGAGGGACAGAGACGTTTAATTTCACTTGCACAAGCGAAAGCGAATGAAGAGACAGCAGTAGCACGAGAGTTAGCACGAATCAAAGTACTTTCCGAACGGTACAGAAATTGTGAACGTGACAAAGCAGAAATGCTTTCATTAGTCGGTCCTAATGCTGTCTCATATGAACATAGAACAAACATATCGCATGATGAGTATGCATCTCAAGGCGACAGACGTCGCTCAATTGAACGTTTGAATATTCGTTTAGATGAAGTTGGAGTAGCTGGTGAAGATATTCGCAAAGAATATAAAGAAGTTTCTGCTCGTGAGCAATTCCTTACTCGTGAGCTTGCTGACTTAGCTCATTCTGCTGAAGGATTACATACTCTCATTAATGATATTGATGAAGAAATTACAAAAAACTTTTCTGATGGACTTGCGCGAATAAACGAATCATTCAGTACTTTTTTCTCTCTTATGTTTGGCGGAGGAACGGCACGACTTATACTTGAAGATTCCATTTCTTCTGATGAAGAAATGGAACAACAAGATTCATTAATCCAAAAACAAGGAGTAGATGTAGTAGTGCATATTCCTCAAAAAAAAGTTCAATCTCTCATACAACTTTCAGGTGGCGAACGAGCATTAACTTCTATAGCACTTATCTTTGCAATGAGCCAAGTAAATCCACCACCGTTTTTAATACTTGATGAAACAGACTCCGCACTTGATGAAGCAAATAGTAGACGATACGGCGATATGATAGAGAATCTTGCAAAACAATCACAGCTTATTGTAGTAACACATAATCGCGAAACTATGAGTCGTGCAGGTATTCTCTATGGAGTAACGATGGGTAATGATGGTATATCAAAAAAACTATCAGTGAAGTTTGAAGATGCAGTGACAGTAGCTAAGCGATAACTCTTATCAAAACATAGGCATTAGGTTTTTGTGATACCATATATTTCAATAACATCATCTATTTTATGACTCACAATGATGCACTTACAATATTAAAAACTGGTGTGAATGTATTTATTACAGGAGAACCTGGTAGTGGGAAAACACACACAATTTTAGAATTTATAAAATGGTTACGTGAGCATGATATAGAACCTGCAATAACCGCTTCAACTGGTATTGCAGCAACACATATTGGCGGATATACAATCCATTCATGGAGTGGTATCGGCATTTCTTCTAATCTTTCAGATGAAGATATTGATAATATCGGGCAAAAAGCACATATTGTCAGGCGCATACGAAAAGCGCACGTACTTATTATTGATGAAGTATCTATGCTTTCGGCGCATACACTTGAAATGATTGATGCTGTGTGTAGGTTTGTTAGACACAATGAAGATGCTTTTGGAGGACTGCAAATTATATTAGCTGGAGATTTTTTCCAACTTCCGCCGGTATATCGTTCACAACCACGTATTTCTTCACAGCGGAATCTGTTTGCAACAGATTCCGCTGACGAAGAGAACGGAAATTCATTTGCTTTTCTAAGTCCTGTATGGGAACGAGCGCATCTTATTGTGTGTTACCTTACAGAACAATACAGACAAGAAGAAGACATTAGTTTTTATAAATTACTTGCCGCTATTCGCCACGGTACTGTAACGTCAGAACATGAAGAAATGCTTACGAATCGACAATGTATACCACCAGATAATGTACCTATACTTCTCCCGCATATTTCAACAGTTGATACTG
The DNA here is from genome assembly GCA_964499455.1 of uncultured Candidatus Saccharibacteria bacterium. GTDB lineage: Bacteria > Patescibacteriota > Minisyncoccia > Phycocordibacterales > Phycocordibacteraceae > C7867-001. The sequence goes on from CAZCLC010000012.1 coordinate 12,416, forward strand.
TAAATGCAGCAGCACTTAAAAAACTATCTGGGAAAATACATACATTCATTATGACAAAGAGTGGTTCAAAAACACTCACAGCGCATCTTGTGCGAGGATGTCTTTCACCTGAGGAGCTAGTTCTTAAAGAGGACGCAGCGGTTATGTTTACTAAAAATAATCCTTCTGCTGGATTTGCAAATGGTACAATTGGTACAATTGTGGCATTTGAGAATACCGCACCAGTAGTGCAAACAAGAGACGGTAGGGTTATTAATGTTCAACAAATGGACTGGGTAATTGAAGAAAATGGTGCTGTACTCGCACGTATTACTCAAATGCCATTGCGGCTTGCGTGGGCAATAACTGTACATAAAAGTCAAGGAATGTCGCTTGACGCTGCACATATTGACCTATCGCACGCATTTGAATATGGGCAGGGATACGTTGCACTCTCTCGTGTGCGCTCCTTTTCAGGATTAACTCTGCGTGGATTTAATCATCGCGCTCTTGAAGTGCATCCAACTGTACATAAATATGATATTTCTTTTCAAGAACAATCCAAAACAGCATGGCAACGATTTGCCGAGATGTCGGAAGATGAAATCCATATTTTACAAAAAGCATATCTACATACTATTGCTTCACATTCAATACATACCAAAACAAAAGAACAATCTAATATCACAAAGGATAATAAGGAAAATGATAATTATATATAGAATATATAACCTATATATGCGATCTTATATATCGCATATATGTATAAAATATTGTCAAGCATGTTAAATAATATACTTGACAAATAGAATGATATAAGGTACTTTATGTGCAGATCCAAATGCTCATCTTAAGAGTGACTTAAGGTCCTTTGACAATTTAAGTTGAATAAAATAGGGAAGAAGAAAAGTACAGAAACAAAGAATAGAAAAACTCAAATAAAAAGGGAGGGAATAATGAAGAATTTTTGTTTTATCTTTTTAATGGTGGTATTTTTTTCACCGCAAGTATTTGCATCTTCAAATTCAGTTGCAGGTTCGAGTACGTCAACGATTGTTGGGGTAAACCCTACAATTAGTGGCACAATAAACTCGAAACAAAACATATCGCCGAGTTCGAATGTGCGAATAGATTCCCATGCTGTGAATAACAGTCGGTATATAAACCGGCAGTTTTTGCAGCAAGGAGTTCCAGGACGACCTGGAACGATGCAGTATTTTGGTTGGAAAAACATTCCATGGAATGTATTTCCAATAATTTACGGGAAATGGATTGCCACCAAGAGTCAAAAAAAAGTGAGGTATAGGAAGTTATGGAAACACATATATAAAGAGTTTACATCTGCAGCGACTGCAGCGACTGTTACATTTGTTAAATATGGTTTCAACAAAACCGACGCAACTATTGTTGCATCGGTCGCGGTTGAATTAACCGCGAACCAGGGCACGGATGACGCTCAAATAATCATCGCCTCGCTTGCTAGGAAGTACGGTGGCAACATTATAGAGGTATTGTCGTCATCCGCAGAAAAGGTGCCAACCAGTTCTGGTTGGCATATAGGTTTCGGTGCTGGAGCTGGAGGAGTAGTCGGGGCGAATGAAAAAGGAGCTTTGACAGGAGCAGGAGGAACCGGTTTCGGTAAGTCTTCTATTTCTGTTGAAAGTTTGCCGTTTATGCAAGTGCGCATTTGGCACCTTGCAAAAAATACAAAAAAATAGTGAGGAGGAATAGATGGTTAAAAAAATAATTAGTACATTTCTGGTGTTGGTGCTACTGTTAACGGCATCAACGCTGCTGTTCGCCTGCGTGCGTTACAGTACTGTTGATGTGAGATTGATGAGACCATCCGCGGTTTCATCGCATCAGCACATTAACAGAAATATTGACAAAAAAGTGAAAAATGATTCTTGAAATAAGAATTGAACTTAGGGAGGGTGATGTTGCTATATGTGGTCTAGCAAACCAGTGAGTTTTGGTGTTTTTGGTTATAATGTTTTTTGAAAAATTATTAAATTAGGGTCTAAATGATCCTAAGGAGGAATAGAGTGAAAAAGTTTATGTTTTTTGTTTTTATTGCGGCGTTTGCATTTGTTTTCAGTGCACCAAAAGTTAATGCACAATCATTCGCGTTCGATGTGTCAGGGTCAGCGACTCAAGGGTCTGTGCTGGTGCTGAGTGGCATCGGTACAGGTCACCAGATGATGTTTCAAAATCAGTCGGCAACGGTAGGTTTTGTGAATCACTCAAATTATTCGCCAATAGGCGAAATTAATTCCACACAAGAGTCCGCGTCACAAGAGTCCGCGTCTTCACAGAGATCGTGGGACCGCAACAGTGGTGTAAGAACCGTTAATATTTCTGGCACCTCTTTTGAGGTCGCAATTGGAGACGGCGTGTATGTGGGTAACTCATCTGGTTCGCAGACTGCGGTACACACGTACGGTAATGCGACAGGAAATGCAGTATCTGGAGCAGGTCAAACTATCTGGTTTGATTTGCCATAGTTAATTTAAAAGCCAGGTATAGATTTTTAAGCATAGAGCAACGCCGATAATTAATTATATGTAATATATTTTTTAATTATCGGCGTTTTTGTATTTCATATTTGGAATAGAACAATATATAATATAGATTATGAGCGAAGTCTAACTTCCAAAGTCAGACTTCGCTCATTTGGTTAACTGATTGAATGTGTCTTCTCCTCTTTCATTCCCATATGCATTTTCCCGCTACTGTCAGTATGAGAAAACATGAAGATGCGTTCAACAATTATGATAAGAGCAATGCCAACAAAGGCCACCACTAAAATAAAAGGATCATCTAGATATTTTATATATATAAAGGAAACAAGTATAACTGCATCCATAAGTATTGCTAATATAGGAATTGTCGGAATGAAATCAATTTCTTTTTTGAGATGCCGGAAGAGTCCCCAATGTATAGAAATGTCCATTATAAGATAAAAGATAGCTCCAATTGAAGCAATCCTTGTTAAGTTGAAAAAAATTGTTAAAAGTATTGCTAAGGATACTGTAAAAATAAGTGCGGGATTTTTTAAATTACTTAATCTTAGATTTGGCACTTGTTTCATTTTGCTGAGCATTCCAAGCAGTCTTGATGCTGAAAAAACGCTGGCTATTACTCCAGACACTGTTGCTATGATGGCAAGTAATACAGTAAATAATATTCCCCATTCTCCGAAAATTGGTTGAGCAGCTTGTGCCAATGCGTAATCTTTCGCAGCAATTATTTGTGGGACACTTAATCCAGCGGCAATAGATAATGCCAATGTTATATAGATTAGGGTGCAGATTATTATAGAAATAATTATAGAACGACCAATATTTTTGTGAGGATTTTTGATATCTCCTCCTTGATTTGTTATGGTTGTAAATCCTTTGTACGCTAAAATTGATAATGCAAGAGCACCAATAAAACTTAACCCAATAGGCAGGGAAGCCCCATGTCCTAAACTGATATAATTTCCTGAAAGATTTGGAAATCCGGCTATTGCTAAACCGGCTATGGCGAGTATTGCGATGCCCACCACTTTAATAATTGCAGTTGTTGTTGCGGTTGCTTCAATAATTTTGTTACCCGATATATTAATTATGAAAGCTATCACTATGAGCAACACACCCAATGCAGAAGCATAGTGCGCATATCCGGTAGGAAATAATCTTAAAGTATAGGAACCGAATGTGCTTGCCACTAGGCTTTCTGCAACCACCATAGAAACATACATTAATAATGCAAAAGTACCGGCGGCAGTTCCGGGACCGTAAGCTTTTGTCAGGAACTTCGCAACTCCTCCGGATGATGGATAGACATTAGAAAATTTAACATAAGAATATGAACTAAAACCAACGACAACGGCACCCACCAAAAATACAAGAGGAAACAAACTTCCGACGAGCTCGGCTATTTGCCCCATCAGAACAAATATACCAGCACCAATCATTACACCAGTGCCAAGGGCAATAGATCCTATAAGAGATATCTTTTCTTTATTATTTATATGTATTTAATTATCCCATTTAATTAGATATTAAACTAATTACCCCAGCTGTATAAACCTCTTCAAAAGAGAAGAGGGAAGCACATACCAATCAGTCGAAATAACAAGCGAAGTAACCAAATGAGCGAAGTCTATCTTCGGAAGTTAGACTTCGCTCATTTTAGATATTGGACATCGTGAGTGAAGTCAGACTTCGCTCATTTTAGATATTGGACATCGGATGTCCAATATCTGTATTGATACGTTAGATGATGTGATGCGCAGTGTTGACTTTGTTATCCGTATAAAGTATTGTAGCTAGTACGTGTTTACGAAAAAAGCAACTATAAAAATAGACGGGTAAGAAAGTCAGCAATGACTTATGCGCTATGCGCAAATAACCGTCTTGAGGCGGTTTTTTTCGATGGAGCACGGGACCTTTAACAATTGAATATGTATAGGTAATTAAAAAGTGCAAACGGATTGCATGTTTTTGCATGCAATCCAATTTCAACGAGAAAAATCGTTTTGTGGTATATAGATCTCCTCGCAGGAGATCATAAGGGTGCACGGTGGATGCCTAGGCTTGTAAAGGCGATGAAGGACGTGAGTAGCCGGCGATACGCTTCGGGGAGGTGGCTTATAACCTTTGATCCGAAGATTTCCAAATGGGGGAACCCTCCTGTCATGAACAGGAACCGTACGAGTAACGTTGTACGGAGCGTACCCGGGGAAGTGAAACATCTCAGTACCCGGAGGAAAAGAAAGCAATATTGAATGATTTTTCATCAGTGCGATTTATCGGATTGATGAAAAATCATTCTTGCGATTCCCTTAGTAGCGGCGAGCGAAACGGGAACAGCCCAAACCCATGTTTTAGAATGTGGGGGTTGTAAGGCAGGAGTGCGGTACTTG
>CAZCLC010000013.1:0-16515 GCA_964499455.1 uncultured Candidatus Saccharibacteria bacterium
CGCTTATGTCCGATACATACTCCTGAGGGTCAAAACATAGGACTTATTCTTAGGCTTGCTCTTTATGCACGCATAAATGAATTTGGAGTTATTGAGACACCTTATGTGCGAGTCAAAAAAGGAGTAGTGACTGATGATGTTGTATATTTAAACGCACTTGAAGAGGCTAAAGAAATAATCACTCACAGCGCAACACTATTAGATGATAAAGGTTATATAAAAAATGATATTGTTGAGGCACGACGTAATGGAGAATCAGTATTTGTTTCGCGCGACGAAGTATCATTAATTGATTCTTCACCGTATCAAATGTTTTCAGTCGCACCAGCAATTATTCCTTTTGTAAACCATGATGATGCCGCACGTGCGTTGATGGGTTCAAATATGCAAAAACAAGCAACCCCATGTCTTATTCCGGAAGCACCTCTTGTTGCAACAGGTATTGAAGAGCACGCAGCACGCAGCACTGGTCGTCTAGTTGTCGCCAAAGAATCGGGCAAAGTTTCATATGTAGATGCAAGAACAGTTATTGTGCAACCAAAGAAAGGTGAACCATACATATATCGTCTACAAGGTCTAACAAGAACCAACCAAAACTCCGCATTCGCACAACGACCAAATGTTCATATTGGAAATGTAATAAAAAAAGGAGATGTCATTGCAGATGCTACTTCTTCTGATAATGGACAACTTGCTTTAGGGCAAAATGTACGTGTTGCTTTTATGACTTGGTTTGGTTCAAATTATGAAGACGCTATTATTATCTCAGAACGTCTAGTTGAAGAATCAAAATTTACCACTATTCATATTGAAGATTTTGAATGCGTTGTACGTGATACGCAACTTGGTTCTGAAATAACTACACACGATATACCAAACGTTGGTGAACTTCGTTTAAAAAATCTTGATGAAGAAGGCGTTGTTCGCATTGGTGCTGAAGTGCGTCCTGGTGATATTCTTGTTGGTAAAGTCACACCTAAAGGCGAAACACAACTTACTTCTGAAGAACGTCTTTTACGTTCAATTTTTGGTGATAAAGCAAAAGATGTAAAAGACTCATCTCTCAGAATGGATGGCGGAAAACGAGGGAGAGTTATCGGTATCCGTGTTTTCTCACGAGAAAACGGTGACCAAATGGAAAGCGGTATTATAAAGAAAATTGCTGTGACTGTCGCGCAGGCACGTAATGTAGCTGTTGGTGACAAGCTTTCAGGACGTCATGGAAATAAAGGTGTTATCTCTCGCGTACTTCCTGTTGAAGACATGCCTTATGACAAAGATGGTAATCCTGTTGATGTAATATTGACACCTTTAGGAGTTCCTTCTCGTATGAATCTTGGACAAATTCTCGAAATGCACCTGGGTCTCGCAGCTCATACTCTTGGGTATCAAGCAATTGTTCCTCCGTTTACAGCGGCAACAGCTATTGAGATAAGAAACGAACTTGAAAAGGCAGGATTTCCTCGTACAGGGAAAATTAAACTTTTTGATGGACAAACAGGTAGTGCGTTCGCACAGTCGGTAGCGATTGGTTATATGTATATTCTCAAACTTCATCATATGGTTGAGGATAAAATTCATATGCGGTCGATAGGTCCTTATTCACTTATTACTCAGCAGCCATTAGGTGGTAAAGCGCAAAATGGTGGACAACGTTTTGGAGAAATGGAAGTATGGGCGCTACTTGGATATGGCGCAGCATATACTTTGCGAGAAATGCTTACTATAAAATCAGATGATATCCAAGGTCGTTCAGCTGCATTTGACGCTATCGTGAAAGATGAGCCAATTATCCACACAGGAACACCTGCTTCTTTTTCTGTTCTTATTAATCAGATACGAGGTCTCGGTCTTGATATTAAACCTGTTGAGGTTCCACCGAGTTCAGAAACAGAATAATTTATAATACTATGACAACACCTTTTTCTTCAAGACGAAAATCAACACATTTTCACGCGCAATGGAATGCATTACTTCTCACTTTAGCTTCTCCTGAGCGTATTCTTGAGTGGTCATCAGGTGAAGTTACCAAACCTGAGACTATTAATTACCGTACGCAACGTTCTGAAAAACATGGGTTATTTGATGAAAAGATTTTTGGTCCAGAAAGAGATTATGAATGTTATTGTGGTAAATATAAAGGTATTAGATACAAGGGTATTATTTGTGATAAATGTGGTGTTGAAATAACACGTTCCATCGTACGACGAGAAAGAATGGGGCATATTGAATTAGTTTCTCCAGTATCTCATATTTGGTTTTTACGAAGTGTGCCGAGTAGAATGGCGCTTATACTTGGTATTTCAGGTGCAGATCTTGAAAAAGTTATTTATTTTGCAGGATATATTATTACAAAAATATCAGATGGAACAAAAAAACATTTATTGAAAGAACTTGAATCCGAATATAAAACTAAATATCAAGAAGCGACAACTGATGTTATTCGCGACTCTTTAAAAACAAAGATGAAAAATGCTCATTCTGAAATTGAAGGTCTTGTGACAGGGCGTGTTCTTGATGAAATTGAATATCATAGATCTTCAGTGAAATACGGAACATTATTTGAGGCACATATCGGTGCTGAAGCTATTTATAATATTTTTAAAGAACTTGATTTAAAGAAACTTAAAATTACTTTGGAAGAAAGATATAAAAAAGCACCAGCAGCTGAACGTGAGAAACTTTCTAAACGATTATTGCTTATTCGTGGTATGATAGATGCAAAAATACGTCCTGAGTGGTTGTTCTTAATACGAATTCCAGTTATTCCACCAGCATTACGTCCAATGGTTGCACTTGAGGGTGGAAGGCATGCTACGTCTGATGTAAATGATTTATATCGTCGTGTAATTAATCGCAATAATCGCCTTAAGAAACTCTTAGATGTACAAGCGCCGGAAGTTATTTTACGTAACGAACGTCGTATTTTGCAAGAAGCAGTTGATTCTTTGCTTGATAATTCAATTCGTAAAAATGGAGCTAATGCCGGCGCTCTTACTAAATCGCAACGTCGTCCGTTAAAATCTCTTGCTGATCATCTTAAAGGAAAGCAAGGTTATTTTAGACAGAATCTTCTTGGAAAACGTGTTGATTATTCAGGACGTTCTGTGATTGTGGTTGGCCCGACTCTTGAGTTGGATGAATGTGGATTGCCTAAGCATATGGCACTTGAATTATTTCGTCCATTTGTTATCGCAGGTTTATTAAAACGTGAATTGGCATTTAATATTCGCGGAGCGGGGCGTCTCATTGAAGACGGTGTATCGGAAGTATGGGAAATTCTCGAAGAAGTAATTAAAGGTAAATATGTTCTACTTAACAGAGCACCAACATTGCACAGACAAGGTATTCAAGCATTTCATCCGAGACTTATAGAAGGTAATGCAATACGCCTAAATCCACTCGTATGTCCTGCATTTAACGCAGACTTTGATGGAGACCAAATGGCTGTACACGTACCACTTTCACAAGAGGCACAATGGGAATCTGCAAATATCATGAGCGCGAATGAAAATATTCTTAAACCTGGAAATGGTTTGCCGATAATCGCAACATCGCACGATATTGCATTAGGTACATATTGGTTGACAAAAGAAATAAAAAATGCAAGTGGTGAAGGATCTTACTTTGCTTCACCAAACGCTGCAGTATTGGCATATGATTATGGAAATATTGATGTCCATGCGCTAATACATGTACTGCCTGTTTCCGGAAAAGAAAAATACGCGAAATTTAATAATACCATTTTTGAAACAACAGTCGGTCGTATTTTATTCAACACGATACTTCCATCAGATTATCAATACATTAATATACCAGTTACGAAAAAAGAGATTGGTCGTATTGTAAACGACAGTATTACTCGCTATGGTTTAAAAAAAATACCTGATATCGTTAACCGTATTAAATACTTTGGATTTAAGTATGCTACATATTCAGGGATTACATGGTCTTTAGGTGATATTTCGGTTCCGAAAGGAAAATCATCCATAATTAACGAGACTCAAAAGAATATAATTCATATTGAAAAAGATTATAAAAATGGTTTATTAGGTGAAGAAGAAAAACGACGTATGATAATTGAAGCTTGGCATAATACTAAACAAAAAGTTGAGGAAATGGTTGAAGATACACTTGACTCGATGAGCCCAGTACTTGATATTATTTCGTCCGGCGCGCGCGGTTCTATGGGGAATTTAACTCAAATGGTTGGAATGAAAGGGCTGATACAGAATACATCAGGTAATATTATTGAAGTACCGATTATTTCTTCAATGATTGAAGGACTTAATCCTGTTGAATATTTTATGTCTACACACGGTTCCAGAAAAGGACTTACAGATATGGCACTTGGAACCGCGCGTGCCGGGTATCTTACTCGTCGTTTGTTTGACGCGGCGCAAGACTCTATTATTACTACGCATAATTGTGGCACTAATCGTGGTGTTTCTATTAGTCGCGTTTCTGCTTCAGGTGTTCAGATTGATTTTGCTGCTGCATTACACGGTAGAACACTTGCGTCTGATGTTGTTACAAAAGACGGCACAATAATATTTAAGAAAGGAAAGTATATTACAAAAGAATATTCCACTGATATCGCTAATTCTGATGTTGATACAATTATGATCAGATCACCACTTTCTTGTGAAAGCCACTATGGTATATGCCAAGTATGTTATGGCATGGACCTTACGACTCTTGAAACAGTTGAGCTTGGTGAAGCAGTAGGAACAATCGCTGCACAAGCAATTGGTGAACCTGGTACGCAGCTTACATTACGTACTTTCCATGCAGGTGGTGCCGCAAGTGTTGGAGGCGATATTATGCAAGGTTTACCACGTGTTGAAGAAGTATTTGAAAAACGTTCTCCTAAAAACTCAGCAGTTATCTCAAAAACCGATGGATTAATTACTTCAATTGAGGATAATAAGGGGAATAAAGTAATTCTTATAACTCCACAAGAAGGTCAGCTAAAGAAAAATACTTCATCAATTGCATATGCGGTTTCATATCCGCGCCAACCAATTGTAAAAGTGGGAAAATCAGTAAAAAAAGGTCAGTTTTTAACTGATGGGTCTGCAAATCTTGATGAGTTATTTGAATATGCTGGTAGAGAAGAGGTTCAAGAGTATATGATTGCAGAGACAAGTAAAATATATGAAATGCAAGGAGCATCAGTTTCGCGTAAACATCTTGAAGTAATTATGCGTCAAATGTTTTCTCGTGTACGGCTCACCGACAGTGGTGATTCTGATTATGCAGTCGGAGATATTATTGAAGATTGGGAATTTGCAAATGCAGTTGCGAAAACAAAAGAAAAAAATGTTCTTCCACCTAAATCAAAACCTATTATGCTTGGAATAAAAGAGTCAGCTCTATCACGAAGAAGTTTCTTGTCAGCAGCATCTTTTGAACAAACAACGAAAATCCTTATTACAGCTGCTTTGAAAGGAAGTGTAGATACACTGCGGGGACTTAAAGAAAATGTGATACTTGGTCGTCTTATTCCATCTGGAACTGGTTTTAAAGGAAGTAAGAAACAAATTGGAATTGCAAAGTTGCAAGAAGAAATTATACAAAAAGAGCAAGTTACTGAATCACCGGCATCGCAAATCGGAACGTCAGCAGCTTAAATTACGTATGCAGGACCGTGACTCGGTTCAAGAAATAAAAGATAAACTATCAATTATTGATGTTGTGCAACCATACGTAAAGCTTGTGCGAGCTGGAAAATATTGGAAAGGTCTTTCTCCTTTTAATAAAGAAAAAACACCATCATTTTTTGTTTCTCCGGAACGAGGAAGTTATTATTGTTTTTCTTCTGGACAGGGAGGTGACATATTTACTTTTATTGAAAAAATGGAAGGAGTTGATTTTAAAGGAGCACTTACAATTTTAGCTGATAAAGCTGGTGTTACGATACATGCATATAGCGGTAATGTAGATCATTCTATTAACGAACGTATAAGAGAAGTTAATGCACATGCAGCGCAATTTTTTACATTAGCACTTACACAAGAAACACAAGCATATCAATACGCAAATAAACGAGGTCTTTCTGAAAAAACCATACGTTCATGGGAGCTTGGTTATGCACCTGATAATTGGCGCACTTTACTTGAAGCACTTACTGCACAGAATTTTACGAAAGACGAACTTATACGTAGTGGATTAATAAAAGAAGCTGACGGTAAACAAGGAACATTCTATGACCGGTTTCGTAATAGACTTATGTTTCCAATTAAAGACTCAATGGGGAGAATAGTAGGTTTTACCGGCAGAGCACTATCTATAAATGAGTCAGCAAAATATCTTAATTCTCCAGAAACACTTCTTTTTAAGAAATCAGAAATTTTATTTGGTATTGATTATGCAAAAGAAGCCATACGTGCTCGTGGTTACGCACTTATAGTTGAAGGACAAATGGATGTACTACATTGTCATCAGGCTGGTTTTACTAATGCAATAGCACTCTCTGGAACAGCATTATCATCGTCACATGTTGCTCTTATAAAACGATATACTGATAATGTAATATTTATATTAGATGCAGATAAAGCTGGATTATCAGCAACTGCGCGTTCAGCAATACTTGCTCTTTCTTCAGGTATACGTGTAAAAGCTGCTACACTTCCTAAAGGAAAAGATCCTGCTGATATACTTTCCACTGATTCATCAGTATTCTCTAAGTATCTCTCTTCGGCACAGAGTATTATTAATTTCTTCCTTTCTACAATTGCAAATAGTGAACAAGACCGTCATCGCCGTATCCGTGCTGCTGAATCAATAGTAATTCCACTTCTCGATGCAATTTCAAGTCCAATTGAAAAAGATTATTTTATTGGTATTGTTGCACAAGATCTCGGTATTTCATCGGAAGCGGTTCGTAGTACTTTACATAGCCGCACTGCTACGCCACACAGTGCTTTTGCTACTAATTCACTTAAAATAGAACATATTATAGATACAAATCATTCCATCATTGATTCTCGTAGTGAATCTTTGGCAGCAATTGTGTTAAATTATCCAGATATTGAGCTTGCAAAACATATCAAAAGCGAGTATTCTCGGATAACAGGGAAGTCATTATCAAATGACGTATCCAAGCGTGCACTTTTTGAAGCTGGGATAGCACTTGGAGAACACCCAGATATTAACGTAGCAGATGATCTTATTCGTTCATTTGAACGATCAATACTTGAAGAACAGTATACGGAAGTATTGGCACAATTACGCCAAGCACAGTCAGTTGGTGATGTTAACGCACAGAAAAAATCAGAAGCAGTATGTGCGCAATTATTAAAACGTATTGCTTCATGCACATAAATATGTGCGTAATATATCTATATTGTAATATATAATCATATATCTTATGGCGACTTCTACTACTAAACGAAAAAAGATTACTCATGCAACCTCAAAAAAGGTGAAAAATATACGTCGTTCTGTGTCTAGTACAAAAAAACCTACAGCAAAAACTCGTATAACAAAAAAGAAAAAGAACGCACCAAAGAAGAAAAAATCAGTATCTATAATTAAAAAAACATCCTCGCGTCGTGTTACACGATCACGAGCTTCATCAACACGTACGGCAAATATAAAGAGAAAGAGAAAGACAACAAGTACTCGTAGTAAATCATCAGAGAAAAAAGTACGTACTGATATACTGCTTCGAAAAGGACGTGAACGTGGATACATTACATATAATGAGATATTAAAAGAATTTCCTCTTATTGAAAATGATGTATCATTTCTTGAAGTATTATACGAACGTCTTTCTGTGGCTGGAATTGATGTACTTGAGGGAGGAATGCTTGAATATAATGCTGATGCTTATCTTGCAACCAGAAATATCAAATATCGTGATTCAAACATCTACGACTCAATACAAATTTATCTACGTGAAATTGGACAATACCCACTTCTAACCGCCTTAGAAGAACGAGAACTTGCACAACGTATTGAAGCAAAAGATGATGAAGCTAGAAACATTCTTGCGCGTAGTAACTTACGTCTTGTTGTATCAATTGCAAAGAAATATGTTGGTCGTTCACCAGATCTGACTCTTTTAGATCTTATCCAAGAAGGTAATCTTGGTTTATTTAAAGCTGTTGATAAATTTGATTGGAAAAAAGGATATAAATTTTCAACATACGCGACTTGGTGGATTCGTCAGGCCATCACACGCGCACTTGCTGATCAGTCTCGCACTATTCGTATACCAGTACATATGGTTGAAACTATTGCTAAGTATAAAAAGATATCAAGACGTCTTGCACAAGCTTTAGGACGTGATCCACAGGCTGAGGAAATAGCGATTGAAATGGGAGTTGAACCTGAGAAGATATATCAAATTGAAAAAATAAACAAAGACACTTTATCGCTTGAAAATCCTGTTGGAGATGGAGAAGATAGTCGCTCTACATTAGGAGATTTTATTCCTGATGAAAACTTACCATCACCTATACAAGAATCATCTGAACGTATTTTATCGTCTCAAATACAGGAAATTCTTAATGATTTATCACTGAAAGAGCGAAGAATTCTTGAATTACGTCACGGACTTGTTGATAACGTTTATCATACTCTTGAAGAGGTTGGAAAAGAGTTTGGAGTAACTCGTGAACGAATACGTCAAATTGAGGCGAAAGCACTTGAAAAAATTCGTATTCACAAAAAAGCTCGTCACTTAAAAAGTTATTAAATCACGACGTGAGAACGATTATTATATAATATAAATATATTTAAATTTGAACAATATTAGTGAGTATGTTTTAGACAAAGATTGTATATATAAAACATATATTAGCTATATCTTTTTATTACTTTGAGTATTCGTGTACACTGAATATATGAAATCAGATTTTGCATTTCAATCTGCAATCAAAAAACTTAACCCAGAACAATTACAGGCTGTAAAAATAATTGATGGACCTGTATTTGTTGTTGCTGGTCCCGGAACCGGCAAGACTCAAATTCTTATATTACGTATTGCAAATATACTGTACAGTACAGATACACCACCAGAAACAATACTTGCACTTACGTTTACTGAAAGCGCAACGATTGAGGTGCGCAACAGACTTGCAAAACTTATTGGAAGTCGTGCTCAAAAAGTTCGTATTAGTACTTTCCATGGATTTGCGCAATCTTTGGTTGAACAATATCCAGATAATTTTTCACGTATTATTGGTTCGCAAGTTGCAACAAATATTGAGCGAGCAGAAATATTAGAAGACGTATTATTACGTGCTGAAGTTAAATATCTACGTCCGTTTGGTGACCCACTATATTATCATTCTGCTGTAGCAAGCGCTATTTCTACGCTTAAACGTGAAAATATTAATACTGATGTATTTGCTAAACGCCTCTCTAAAATTGAAGCCGAGTTTGATACAATTCCTGACAAAATACATAGTAAAGGTAAATACGCTGGAAAATTGAAAGGCGTTTATGAAGGACAATTAAAAAAGATTGCAAAAACACGCGATCTTTTAATTATATATGATGAATATGAAAATGAGCTTATTAAACGTAAACGTTATGATTTTGATGATCTTATGCTCGAAACGGTTAATGCACTCAAAGATAATGAGGCATTTCGTCGTGAAGTACAAGAATCAATTTTTTATCTACTTGCCGATGAACATCAAGACGCGAACGCAACACAAAATGCTCTTTTAGAACTTTTAGTTGAATGCCATGACCGTCCTAATCTTTTTATTGTTGGTGATGAGAAACAAGCAATTTATCGTTTTCAGGGCGCTGATTTAGATACTATGCATTATTTTCGTGAGCGTTTTCCAGACACAAAGATTATTCCATTACACAATAATTATCGTTCAACACAAACAATTCTTGATGCAGCAATATCTTTAATAGATGCTTCATCAGATACGCGTCTTTCACGAGTACAGCTTAAATCAAACATATTACACACAAAAGGCAATCCGCTTACTGTTGTAAAATGTATGACGCCTGGAGATGAGGAATCATATATTGCAAAAGATATTATAAAGCATATAAATAATGGTACATCGCCACAAGATATTGTTGTCTTACTGCGTCGTAATCGTGATGTTATTTCGTTTGCAGAGTCATTGCGTACTCTTGGTGTTCCAGCTGTTGGTACTGAACAAAATATATTTGAAAATCGTTTTGTAATGGCACTTATAAGACTTCTTTATACAGTCAATGAACCACGTAACTCACAATTTTCTGGTGTTATGTCTCTTCCTGGATTCCGTATTTCAGCTGTAGATGCGTTATCTATTTCTGATGCTTCGCGTAAAATGAAAGTTTCTATTTTCACAATATTATCATCACGAAAAAAACTTTCTGATATGAATATCAATAATCAAGATGTTGCTAATGGACTGTATAAACTTATAGAACATTTGTCACACATTGCTTCTATTGAACGTCCTGCAATTGTAGCTGACGAGGCTCTTCACGATTCTGGTATATTGGAAGAAGTATTGCAAGCACCTGATCGTGATGAATCACTTATTGCGCTACGTGCTTTTATAAATATTTTAAATGAATTATCAGCGCGTGAACATGATGCATTGTTACCTCGTGCTTTAGCTCAAATTTCTTCAGCACGTGAGCACGGTATTTCACCGAAAGTATCACTTCTTGAAACTGTAAATCAAGTAAGAATTATGACTGTGCATCGCGCAAAAGGCCGTGAATTTTCTTTAGTGTATATTCCACGTTTTGTACATAGAATATGGTCCGGACGTTCTCGTGGCACACATTTTTATATGCCAGGAATACTAACTACCGAATCAGAGCTTGAAGATGAACGTAGATTATTTTATGTAGCAATTACTCGAGCGAAGGAACATTGCAGTATTTCATACGCGCAAACAAAAAATGATGGAGGACCTGAAGCATTATCGGCATTTGTTGATGATATAGATTCAACTTTAATTGAACATATTAACGCTCCAAGTATATCAGATATTCTCTCACAACGTTCTCGTATTATAGTACAACACGGAAGTATGCCAACTAAAAATGAGCACGCAGTATTAACTTCAATATTTGCAGCACAAGGACTTACGCCAACATCTCTTAATAACTATCTTTCATGTCCATGGCATTATTTTTACGTAAATTTATTACGTATACCTGAGGCGGAAAATAAATTTATGTTTTTTGGTACTGCAATTCATACAGCGTTAAAATATTACGCAGATAAAAGAAATATTGGTGAAGATATTACAGCTACTGGACTTATTGATATTTTTACAAATGCAATTGCACGTGTACCGATTACTGCATTGGAATTCAAAGAACTTATTAACAAAGGTGAACGTGCTCTTAGTGAATGGTGGAAAATGCGACATAATTCATGGCCGGAACACACAATCGCGGAGAAACCAATTGAAACTATTCTCAAAGACGGAGGCAATGATATCATCATTCGTGGAAAGCTTGACCGTGCTGATTTTACGGAAGAAGGTATTGTAGTTGTTGATTATAAAACTGGCAAAACAAAGACTCATAATGAACTTTTAGGAAAGACAAAAGGTAGTAATGGAAACTATTTTAGACAATTGGTATTTTATAAACTGCTTCTTTCATTAGCTCCTGAACCAAAAGAAATGGACATTGGTGTAATTGATTTTATTGAGCCTGATGAAAAAAATAAAATACATGAAGAACGTTTTATTATAACGCAGAATAATGTTGATGAATTAAAGAAAATAATTAAACTTGCTTCCGATGAAATACGTGCACTTTCATTTTGGAATACACATTGTGATGACGCAAAATGTGAATGGTGTACTTTACGATCACAGCTAAAATAGTAATTTATTGTATTTTAGCTGTGAGGCTGTTTTGTTTTAAGAGATCGTTTATATGTTGTTGTATATAACTATACGGCGGAGTTCCTTCAAAAGAAAATGATGCTCCGTTTGGTGAAATAATTATAGTATAAGGAATATTTTGTACGCCAATTGATTTTGCATTTTTGCTGACAGCTTCAATGCGTTTATTAGGTATTCCATTATTTATACATGATGCAACTTTATTTGGGTTTGCGTTTGCTGCATACTCATATTGTCCGAGCTTTATTTTTTTTATCGGTTGATTATCAAAAAGTATGTTCACAAATTTCCAAAATATATCATTACCAGCTGTTTGGGCCACGCACTCAGCTGCTTGCGTTATTTGTAATGAAATAGTGTGATTAACAGTAAATGGAATTTCACGAAACACCCATGCAACATCACCTGTCGGACCATAGTCGTTTATAATTTGCGACAGTGTTTGTTGATACCGTGCACAGTATACACAAGAAAATTCAGTATACTCAATAATTTTTATTGGAGCACGTGGATTACCCAAAATATGATCAGCAATTGTTACCGGCAACATCTTTTTCACAGTAGTTATTTTTGTGGTAGATGTAGTAATTGGTGTTGTTGGAGTATATCCTTGTGATGTTACAACATATACAGCTATCGCAATAACTATACTAGTTATTGCGATTGTTATTGGCAGTAATAAACTATTTTTCATATAGTTGATATTACCATGAGTAGTATATATAGAGACTGGCGAAATATTAAATTGGCAATGTGTGTGTGAAAGCACGTTTAACAGGCTGTTTTGGCCATGAACTTGTATCTATTTTCATATCGCGTATTGTACGTAAATCTTTATATTTTAGAGCTTTATATTTTAGAGCATAATCATATAGTTCTTTTGTAATACGCACATCATCAATACAATATGTGCGTACTGTATCAACTTTCCCTTCTCTCCACCATTCTATCGCTTTAGTTCCTGTACCTGATTTTTCTTTACCAAGTGTTGCTTGTGCGAGTAAATCAAGACGTATTCGTCTACCGAGTGATTTTTGTACTTCAACTAATAAATCAAGTGAAGGTATTTGAGAAAGATCACCTGGATAATATCTATTAAGAATAGGTATATCAAATGTATTTGAGTTAAAACCAATGAGTAAATCTGTATTTTCAATGATAGGCCATAATTTCGGTAACTCTTCACGAATATAGGAAGTATATGTATCATTTTTTGAATCATGAATTGCAATAACAGTTAATTCTTGTTCTGCCGGATCAACTCTTTGTGTTGCAAATAATGGTACAGTTTCAATATCAAATGTGATTTCTCGCATATTATATAATACAGAACGCAGCAACGGCGTTAAATTGTAATATCTTTTCCTCACCAGTTGAAAGCTGTTTTATTTTAAGTGTATTTGAAGTTATTTCATCAGTTCCAACAACGGTAAAATAAGGGATTTCACGCCGAACAGCTTCACGTACTTGATCGCTGAGAGATTTTTCTGAAAGACTAACAAATACTCGTAAACCATCATTACGAAGTTTTTGGGCTATTACTTGCACGTCATTCAACTTTGTATTTGGAGCTATTCCTATAAAAATTGTTGGAGCATTTTTATATGGCAATAAAAGGTTATGTGTTTCTAAGAAATCCATCAAGACGACATCTCCCATACCAAAACCAACTGCATTAATTGTGTCTTTATCAAATAATGACATTAAATTATCATAACGTCCTCCTCCAAACAATGAACGCGCGTTGCTGTTATCAGTGTCAAACACTTCAAATACAACACCTGTGTAGTAATCAAATCCACGAGTAAGCGTTACATCAATTTCAACGTTAGGTATACCAGCATCTGCCAATTGTTTTTTATAAAGTTGTAATCGTTCTTTTATCTCAACTATGTTTGAATCAGTATTCGCTTCAATAAACGCAAGAGGGTTCATATTAGTAATTGCATTTTTTGCATTGATGAAATCTTCTTCCGACATTTTGTTTTTCTTATCCAATAGATGTAAATAAGATTTTTTTTGTTCATCTGTTAGACCAGCAAGTGTACATGCTGTAAGCAATAATTCACGGTCATTAATGCGAATAATAAAATCATTGTTACTTGCTCCAAATGAACGTAGTATCATTGATGTTAATGAAATAATCTCTTTATCTGCATTTATATGTGATACTGCCCCAACTAAATCAACATTTAATTGATAATGTTCACGTAAGCGACCTTTTTGTGGACGTTCATACCGAAAGACATTTGATATTGAAAACCACCTAAGAGGAAAGACTAATTCGCGGCGTTTTTTAGCAATCATTCGCGCTAAAGTTGGGGTCATTTCTGGACGAAGTGTTACGCGTCTTTCACCGCGATCTGTGAAAGTGTATGTTTGTTCATTTACAATTTCTTCTGATGTTTTGCTTTCGTAAAGTTCCGCTCGTTCAATTGGGGAAGCGTTGTATTCTTCATATCCAAATTGTTTAAGTATTTCGCTTGTGCGAGCAAAAACTGATTGTAGGCGTGACCAATCTTTTGGGTAGAAATCGCGTACACCTTTGTATGAGTTTGTAGCAAGTGATTTATGTGGTTTCATATATTAATACAGTATACCAAAAAAAGTAATCAGCAAAATTTACACTCAATAAGACGACTGCGATCATATTGGTCTGTAAGTATACGTGCTTGTAATCCGGCATATACAGAAAGTGATTTAACTGCATTCGCATGAGTTTCATCTATTTCCACGTACGCAATGCCTTTTTTTGTGAGATGCTTTGGGATTTCAGAGATAATTGTACGTATATAAACAAGGCCGTCATCTCCTCCATATAATGCTGAATGCGGTTCATAGTCAATAACACTTTTAGCAAGATTTCTTGTATGTGGAATATATGGCGGATTAGCAATGATGACGGAAAACTTTTTATTATCAACAGGATTAAATAAATTGCCAATATATATTTTCGCGCGTGATTGCGTGATATTATTTTTTATAAGATTTTTTTGTATCGTTTCTTTATACATTGGTTCATTATCTACAAACGTAACATGTGCAGTTGGGCAGTGGGCAAGTATTGCAACACCAATCGCACCTGACCCAGCACACATATCAAGTACTGTATATGGAACATTTTTATAGTGTTGCTTTAAGAAAGAAATTAAACGTTCAGTCCACCATTCAGTTTCAACACGAGGTATGAGAGGTCGTTCATCTAAGGTTATTTTAGTTCCTAAAAATGGTATCCAACCGATAACGTAAGCAAGCGGCTCGCCTTTGGCGAGCCGCGCCAGATCTTTTTTATACTCATGTGATATAATACCGTCGTATTTGTCACGAAGTAACCATTCTCGTTCCTGTTCATACATATGTTTTATTTTGAGACCGATTATACATCATATTATCAATATTGTATGTTCTATTATCTAAATATACTATTTCATTGGAAAACATAAAGCCGGCGTTTTTAAGCGCCGGCTTTATGTAATAGTCAATAATTATTAGTAACTATTGTTGATTATTATCGTTATTGTTTTCGCGTCGTGGTGCATGTGTTCCTTCAGGTTGAGCATAATCAACTTTCAGGGTACGTCCACCGAATTCTTTCTCATTCCATCGTTCAATCGCTGCTGTAGCTTCTTCTTCCGTTGACATTTCAACGAAACCGAAACCACGTGGACGATTATACATACGATCAATAGGAAGACTAACTGAAACAACTGTTCCCACTTCTTCAAACGCTTTACGCACATCATCTTCAGTTGATGCCCATGGGATACCGCCAACGAAGAGTTTCTTTTTGTTTTCTTGCATGTGTAATATAGTGAACTTAATAACGCTCGCTTGTATAGAACATTTGGAGGCGAACGTATAAAAACAAAACGCCACAAAGCTCAAGAAATACTGCGAGTATACGTATATTGCCATATAATAATAAAGAACACAAGCAATAAATAAGTTATCAACACCAAAAAAATATTTACCATCAGAAGCGATTTAGATAAGTTATACTTAATACATAAGCAGAAGTATTATGTTTATGTATGTTATATAAAAATAACTTTAATAAGTAATTAATAAATTATATCAAAGTATGGACCAACAAACACAATCACCAATGTTCTTTTCCTCATCTCGCACTTGGCAATATATAGGAGTGTTGATTATTGGTATCATTATTGGTACAGGTATATCATTCGCGTATTTAAAACAAGCACTCACAAACGGACAGAATTCTTATCAAGCTGGTTTTAATGCCGCAAAACAACTTGTAGAAAAAAGTAGAATAGGTAGTATATTTCGTACTCCTGCTGATATCCGCACAATTAGTGGAACTGTTACAGCAGTTAACGGTAATCAAATTACTATTCACACACAATCAATAAATCCTTTTGATAATGTGGCATTAAATACCAGAATTGTTACTGTTGATGCTTCAACTACTATAATTAAACTGACACAAAAGGATCCAAATGTATTCAAAGCAGAAATAAATAAATTTATAAAAAACAACACATACACAAATAGAAAAACATCACAAACAATAACACCTCCTAAGCCATTTATAAGTACTCCTGTTACAGCAACAAGTATTGCAGTGGGTAATAATATTATTGTTACTGCTACTGAAAATATTAAAAATATGAAAAAGTTTTTAGCAAGTAAAATTCAGATTCAAACAATTACT
>CAZCLC010000014.1:0-14831 GCA_964499455.1 uncultured Candidatus Saccharibacteria bacterium
ACCATCAGGTTCTTCAGATAAATTAATACAAGTAATATATCCTATCAAGCATCTATCGTATTACTAATAAATGGCATATATAAGCGTCACGTTAGATGTAAATGTATTTTCCCCAAGAGGAATGGTCGGCCCCGATGATATTATATTTGAAGAAAGTCTTTCACTTTTATTACTTATATACAGTGGTCGTGGCTGATTTGTGTATTGATTAAATCTAACCAAGCGACCAAGATGTACACCAAGTTCTTGCGAGAGTGTCAGCGCATTTGTTCTGGCCTGCGCAATTGCTTTTGTACGTGCCAAGTTTTTATACGCAGTTGGATTAGCAACCTGTGGCGATCCGGCATAAAGACCGGTAACTCCGATTTGTCCAAGCCCTTGTAGCAAGGTTCCTACTTCACCAAGGTGAGTAACTTTTACTGATACATTTTGTGATACGTGATACCCGCTAAGTTTTTGCCGTGTGCAGGTACTGCTCGCTCTTCCGTTAGCACATACTTCTCTTACATAGTTTGGTGTAATTGTATAGGAAGTAGTTTTAATATTAGTGTTAGTAATATTATTCCTCTTAAGAAATGCAATTGCCTTATTTCCTATCTTTGTAGTTACTCCTTGTGCTGTCGCTACAGTTGCTGCTGTGGCAGACACGCTATAGGAAAGTGTTATAAGATTTGGTGTGGAAGTTGCAGTTCCTTTCCCCGACACAGTGATGGTGTTTGCAGGAGTAGAGGTTGGCATAAACATAGTATGTATCGTGGCAATCGTTTGCGCGGCGATAAAAATTGCAAGTACAACCAGCACAACACTGGTAATTACCATAATTGTACGATTTCTAAAAAATCCAGTGATATTATTTGGTTCTTGTTCCATATATAAATATTATTATTAATTGATAAAGTTTTTATCCTATTTCTACATATTATACTATATTAACGTGGCAATAAATTATTAGGTATTGTATTTGCAGACTGTGTTGTGGTTGCTTGTGTTGTGGTTGCTTGTTGCTTTTGTGGACATATAGCGAAATTGCACGTAGTCGGAATTCGCTTCACAACAGAGCCATTTGGACATACTCTCGTATCTTGTGTACATATTATATTGTTGTTTTCACTATGCCTCCAAGATTGTTGCATTATATTGTTATATAAAAAACCGCCGATACCAAGAAGTATGATAATGCCTATAAACGCAAATAATTCTTTAAGATTAAACATTGTACTCTATAATAGAGTAGCATATTTGTAAGTATGGCAAACTATTTTTTACAGACAAAATATAGATCTCTTTATTTGGGCGGCTACAGGGAATTGAACCCTGATCGAGAGCTCCACAAGCTCCAGTGTTGACCATTACACCATAGCCGCCATGAATAATTTCAGTTATACCATGCTAAAGAAGTTGACGAAAGATACCTATTTTCTAAAAAGAAAAATAAATACACGACGCATAAAATATCACTAAAACAAATCGGCTTGCAAGAAACACCACAAATTGATAAAATTATAAATAAGATTATTTAAAATAATTAATTTTGAAAATTATGATTAGTCAACAACTACTTAATTATATTAAGCAACAATTACAGCAAGGTGTGAGTGAAGAACAAATTAAAAATTCACTTGCTGCAAATGGTTGGCAAGCACAAGATATAGAAGAGGGTTTTTCTTCTATATCAAATACCATAAATCAATCACCACCATTGCCATCATCAACACAAGTTATTTCTTCTTTACCTGGTGCTACGAAAATTTTTGGACAAGCGTGGAATATATATAAACAAAGACTTGGTACATTTTTAGGGATAATTGTGATTCCAATACTTATATTAATGGTAATTACAGCTATCTTTTTTGTCGCGGGTGGTCTTTTAAGTGTTATTTTTCTTTTTTCAAAATTTACTGTCAGTAGTATTGTCCTATTTATTCTTTTAGCAATTCTGTTTTTTATAATTATTTCTGTGATTCAAGCATGGGGACAAATCGCATTACTGTATGCAATTAAAGATAGCTCGGAAAAAATTGGAATAATTGAATCATATCGACGGGGATGGCATAAAATACTTTCCTATTTCTGGGTCTATTTATTAGTTAGTCTTGTTATTTTTGGTGGATTTCTTCTGTTAATTGTACCTGGGATTATTTTTGCGGTCTGGTTTAGTTTTGCAATATTTATTCTAATTGCAGAAAACTTAAAAGGGACAAAGGCTCTATCAAAAAGCAAAGAGTATGTAAAAGGCCATTGGTGGGGTGTGTTTTGGCGTTTCTTTTTTATAGAAGCATTAATTTCAATAATTTATTTGATTTTTATTCCAATATTCAGTCTTTTGAAAATTCCACTTGCTTCTATGATCGGTGAATTTATCGCTATATTATTTCTGACTCCTTTTGGAATGACTTATTTATTTATGATATATAACAACTTAAAAGCTTTAAAACGTTAGGTTGTTTTTTATTAAACGTTGTATAATTATCTATTATATAGTCAAAATTATTTGATTATATATATATTTAACATAAAAAAATAGACTATTTTTTAAACACACTTAATATGAACAACACACTCCTCCAAGAACTTACAAATACTATCCACGGTAATGTTGCGACAGATAATGAAACCATAGTTGCATATAGCCATGATGCAAGTTTGTTTGAACTGAAACCTGATGTTGTTGTATTTCCACAAGACGTAGAGGATATTAAGTCTCTTGTGTCTTTTGTTGCAAAACATAAGAAAGATAATCCTGAACTTTCTTTAACAGGTCGTTCTGCAGGAACAGGAATGAGTGGCGGATCAATCAATCAGTCTATATCAGTTGCATTTTGCAAATATTTCAATCACACTCCAATTATTGATGGTGACACGGCAATTACTGAACCAGGAGTGTTTTATCGCGATTTTGAAAAAGAAACACTTAAACATAATTTAATTTTCCCATCATATCCAGCAAGTAGAGAGTTATGCGCTATGGGTGGAATTGTAAATAATAATTCAGGTGGTGAACGTTCGCTTTATTATGGTAAGACAGAACGATACGTACGATCTGTTGATGTTGTGCTTGCGGATGGAAACAAATGCACACTTAAACCACAAAATTCTGAAGGACTGAAAGCAAAGATGGAACAAAATAATTTTGAAGGTAATGTATATCGCGGTATGCACGAACTTGTTATGAAGAACTATGACAAAATTATGGCTGCCAAGGTAGATATTTCAAAAAATTCTGCTGGGTATTATCTGTGGAATATATATGATAAGGAAAATGATATTTTTGATCTTACAAAATTATGGGTTGGCGCACAAGGAACACTTGGTCTTATGACTAAAGCAAAAATTGGACTCGTGCAGACAAAAAAATATGCAGAAATGATGGTACTTTTTCTCCATGACATTTCTCATTTAGGTAAAATTATTGATGAAGTATTACCACTTAAACCGGATACTTTTGAAGCATACGATGATAATACACTTAAGCTTGCACTTAAATATTTTCCAGAATTTGCTGAACATCTTGGCACTAAAGGATTTATACGCACAGCTTTTGCGTTTTTGCCTGAATTTTTACTTACATTACGCGGCGGTCTGCCAAAAATGGTATTGCAAATAGATTTTAAATCAGATAATCAAGCTGAATTGAACGAAAAAATCGCACAGCTTAAAGAGAGACTTGCACCACTACACCCACAAACGCGTATTGAACACAACAAGAAACAGGAACGGAAATACTGGCTGATTCGTCGTGAAAGTTTCAATTTGCTTCGTAAAAAAATACGAAATAAACATACAGCGCCGTTTATTGATGATTTTGCAGTAAAACCAGAATATCTACCTGAATTTTTACCAAAATTAAATGCATTATTTAAAGATTATCCGTCTTTGGTTTATACGATTGCCGGACATGTTGGAGATGGTAACTTCCATATTATTCCACTTATGAAAATTGAGCAAAAAAAACAACGTGATATTATTCCGGTATTAGGAAAAAAAGTATATGACTTAGTGTTGTCATATCATGGCACAATTACTGCGGAACATAACGACGGCATTATTCGTACGCCATACTTGGAAAAAATGTACGGAAAAGAAATCGTTGATTTGTTTACACAAACTAAACATATTTTTGATCCTGATAATATATTCAATCCCGGAAAAAAAGTCGGTGGAACGATGGATTTTGCAATGAGTCATATACGAACATCGTGGTAACATTCTGAACAGCGAAATAAAATTATAGATAATATTTCCGATCGTCTCTTATTGTCTATAAACTTTCAATATATATTGCTATGTCAATTTCTATTCATTTTCTTTGATGAAAGAACTACAAAATACTAAAAGATATTTTTGTATTATGTTGTATTAAAAATACTAATTTTATACCTTATACAGAGAGCTAAATTAGTTATAGTAAAAATCAAGTATTTTCGGAATAATTGTATTTGCCTTTAGACTAATAAACACAGATACAATTTGACAAAAGGTCATATAAGCTATATCCTTAACAGCTAATTACCTAACTATACCTAACTAAATTCATATTTCTATCTTAAATATTCTTACATGAAAGCACGTTTTTCTATTCTAATCTCAGCAATAACCATATATCCAGTATTATCAGTCGGCATTGCAATGGTCATTGGAATGAGTGTAGTTGGTATAGTATATTTGTCAACGCTACGACAACCAAGTAATACTTATGTAACGGTCATACGAGCGCCCATCGTAGCGCAAGTGGATTCAATCGCAACAGTAAAAGCATCAGAATCTATCGGATTGGCTTTTAATATTCCAGGACGTATAGCACGTGTTGATATATCTTCTGGTACACATGTTGCTGCTGGTACTGTCATCGCGACCTTAGATACCGCAAGAATTACAGCCACGCGTGCTATAGCACAAGGTAACCTTGATACACAAGAAGCACGCCTCTCGGAACTTCAGAGCGGTGCACGACAAGAAGTGCTTACTATTTCACAAACGGCAGTGAACGGAGCTGTCTCTATGCTTAAAAATGCAAAACAAGCGCAACGTAATGCTATACGTTCAGCATACGTTAACGCAAACAATGCCATACACAACAATGTAGACCAGTTTTTCATAAACCCACGTGTCGCAAGTGTAAGGCTTTCGTTCATTGTACCAAACGAAGCGTTACAAAATACTATACGACAAGAACGTATTGCGCTTGAACCGATACTTACCTCCTGGCATAAAATGATTTACACACCATCGTTTGACATCGCTACTAATACAGGCACAATGTCTGCTTCGGCACGAACTAACCTTACCGCAATCAGTTTATTTCTTTTACATATAAGTAAAGCGCTTTCAGTCACACAAACGTCAGCTACACTCCCTCTTTCTACATTACGTGGATATCAGGCAAGTGTTGCAATTGCACAAAACTCAGTATCAAACGCATTCTCTATGCTTACTGGTGCTGATACTGCGAAACGTAGCGCACAAACTGCGCTTGCCGCAGCACAAGAACAACTAACACTTAAACAATCAGGAGCAACAATACATACTATTCAAGCACAAGAGGCACAAGTCGCCGTCGCACGTGCTGCTCTTTCAGCCGCGGTTGCCACTGAAAGTAATGCTGTTATACGTGCTCCAGTTGCCGGCACAATCACAAAACAAAATGCACATGTGGGACAAACTGTATTGCCTGGCATGATACTTGTTTCATTTATTTCAGATGGAAAATTTGAAGCCGATACTTATGTGTCGCAAATGGATCTTGTAAAAATAAAGAGTGGAGATGCGGTACAAGCAACGCTAATTGCTTATAGACATACCACACCATTAAAAGCGACAATAACCAAAGTTAGCCATTCTCCAATCATACGAAACGGGGTAACATCATATAAAGTAACAGCTACTTTTGTTGCTACTGACCCACGAATAAAAGAAGGCTTCACTGCATTACTGCATATTATCACTAAGCAAGTAAACATAGCACTTGTCGTACCTACAAGTGCTATTATACAAAATGGCAATCGTTCCTTTGTGCTGCTGCGTACCGCCGGAGGCGGTACGCAGCAGACAATGGTAACCACAGGTATTACAAGTGTGAACAATATGACACAGATACTTTCCGGAATTTCTGTAGGTGCGCGTATAGAGTCATTTGGAGGAGTTGTACAACAATAATTTTATGGAAACACTTACTCAATCATCAATATCTTCTACTGGTTCTCCGGCTCGTTCACAGGCGCGTCGACTTATCACAATAAGTATCGGATTCATTATTGTTCTCGCATTATCTGGTGGTGCTATTTATTTTATACTTAAACATAATCAAGTCTATATTGACCAATCACTTATAACAGCACCAATTATTTATCTATCACCTACAAGTACTGGACACCTTAAAACACTATATGTGCATATCGGAGAAAAGGTACCAGCATTTACGCCTGTCGCGCAAGTTGGAAATGAAATAATAGAAACAAAAATTAGTGGAATTATTATAGGAATAACCGATACCATCGGCGCACTCATTCCGTCTGGTACGCCAGTCGTTCAAATGATTAACCAGACTCAGTTGCGAGTTGTTGGAAAAGTCGATGAAAACAAAGGTCTCGCCTCCATCTCCGTTGGCGACCCAGTTACTTTCACTGTTGATACGTTTGGCACAAAACGATATGCAGGTGTAGTTGACGAAGTAAGCCAAACTGCTGTTTCAACTGGTATTGTATTTAATATCTCAAGCCAACGTCCAACACAACAATTTGATATAAAAGTACGCTTTAATACGAGTATCTATACTAAACTAAAGAACGGCATGTCTGCACGTATGTGGGTACATACGCGATAGGTCTTGCGTATGGCAACTGTCGCTGTATCAAAAACACATCTACCAAACACTGTAAATCCGTGGCTGGTTTTAATAACAGTTATGGTGGGAACAGTGCTTATAGGACTTGATCGCACTGTTGTTAACCTTGCAATACCAAGTATTATCAGTGATTTTGGCATCACTGTTACAGTAGCGGCATGGGTCGCAACCGCCTACATCATTTCTAACGCAGTATTCGTTCCTGTTTTTGGAAAACTGGGCGATCTATTTGGAAACCGTATTATTTATTTATGGAGTTTTATCGGTTTTATCATTGTGTCATTGTTTGCTGGACTTTCTTGGAATTTCGGTTCACTCATTACATTCCGTCTTATTCAGGGTTTTGTAGGTGCAGCTGTATACCCTACAGCAATGTCACTCATCGCGAAATCATTTCCAGATACTCGTGCACGAGCGCAAGCACTTGGTATTTGGGCGTCTTCATTTGCTGTTTCTGCAGTCATCGGTCCTCTCTTAGGAGGATATCTTGTTGATAATTTCACATGGCGAGCAGTCTTTTACATCAACCTACCTATTGGCATTATTGGGCTTTTAATGACAATATTTTTAATACCACGCGATAAGCCAGAAGAGCATGGCAAATTTGATTGGTTTGGTTCTATACTTCTGGCAGGTGCTATTTCAAGTATTGTACTGGTACTTGATCAAGGACAAATATGGGGATGGCTTTCTATGCTAAGCTGGTTATGCTATGTCGGTACAGTGATTTTCAGTATTTCGGTATATCTATGGGAAACACGACACACTCACCCAATTATTGATTTTTCTCTTTTCAAAAACCCGACAATTGCTTCAGTCCTAACTGTGTCGTTTATATCATTCGGTGGATTAATGGGTGCTATGTTTCTTTTGCCAATCTTTACACAAAGAGTCCTTGGATACGATGCAATGCAAAGCGGTCTCATACTTATTCCAATGGCACTATCTCTGCCAATATTCGCACCACTCGGTGCATGGCTTGCGCAAAAATTTAATCCGCGCTATACGGTATCAACAGGTATGATAGTCGCTGCAATTGGACTT
This sequence comes from uncultured Candidatus Saccharibacteria bacterium, assembly GCA_964499455.1. GTDB lineage: Bacteria > Patescibacteriota > Minisyncoccia > Phycocordibacterales > Phycocordibacteraceae > C7867-001. The sequence continues at coordinate 7,886 of CAZCLC010000014.1, forward strand.
TACTTACTGCATACATTAAACCCTATGATGAGTTCATTTGATTTTATATTACCATTGGCACTTTTCGGTGCTGGAATCGGTCTTGGTCTATCACCAATGACAAACGCATCTACAACTGCTGTACCACTTCATCAGGTTGGAATGTCATCAGGGCTTCTAAACCTATCACGCAACATTGGTGGTGCGTTTGGTATCGCGCTATTTGGCACAATCCTTAGCAACGCAATTAGTTCAAATGTCCTAAATGTATCACGTCATTCACATATTCTTGGACACACAACAGTAATTATGTCTGAAGCTGCACGACTTATTGTTCTGAAAGCAAATATGCTTGCTTACGGCACTGTATTTGAATATGCCGCAATTTCACTTGCTGTCGGAGGAATTTTAGCACTCTTATTCCTGCGAACAAGTGATCATACCAAAGCAATATAAATAACAAAACATTTGTTTGAGTGTTTGTCGTTTCTCATTTCATTGGTCAAATTTAAAATATTATTTTTGCAATCTTGCGAACAATCGGTGTTTTGACACCAACAGATGTATCTGTCTAAACAAATGAATTAAACCCATTTATTTTTTGTAAGATAGGAGTCTGACCAATTTCTACAAATAAAACTATTTACCCTTCACAAAGAGTAGTGGTGAAAATGCCTCTTTGCTTGAGTCAATAAGAGTGGATGATCCGTTATATGATAGTTTATAGAGTAGATTTTTGCCGATTTCATTTCCACGTCCGCTGATTGTATTGAGCGACCCTTGGAACGGCTGTGCTGTTATATCCACAAATAGAGAGCGTTTATTATATGCGCCGAGAAGTTTAATGTACCCATAGTGAGTTTGTGGAAGTGGAATAGGATAATAGTTAATATCATGTATAATATCAAAATACCCTAATGTCGTTAAAGCGTTTGCTCCGCCAACCTCATAAAAAACACCATTGCCATCTTGTGTGAAGGCAATATTCCCCAAGAGAAACTCTCTTGGCAAAAATGATAATTTTCCAAGAGAAATGATCGGAGCAAGTTGTATGATTTTTGTGGATGTAAGGTGGTCAATATTTATGTTAGACGTATTGTACACGGCAAACCCTGATGGTGTCTGCGCAAAATATCTCGTACCCTCTGTATTAAATCCTCTGGTACTATAAGGTGTCTCTGTTACATATGACATGGAACCATTTTTGAGGTTTAATTTTCTTATCTGCTCTATTCCGGTAGTAATGTTTCCATACTCATTTGTTTGGAATATCCCAAAATAAATTGCTTGTCCGTCTGAGGAAAACCGTGGTGGATTATCTGAATACGCTATTTGACAAATACCTAAGACAATATCTGAATTCGCGAATGTTTTACTAGACAAATGTTGAAGATTTGTTACGACATATCCTCCGTTGGGACCACAATAAGCAAGTTTGTTTTGGCGTGGCGAATACGCTACCGAGGAGTAAGAACCGGCATTTGGTGTATGCGCAAACACTGTGATAATGCTTGTATATTTACTCATATTCCAAACTGTTAGTTTAGTATGTGTATTATCTACATCACGCATACTTGGCAAGAGTACCTGACCACCATTAAGTGTTTCCCATGTTGTAGACATTTGCGGATGTGTAAAAGATCCATTAGGTAGTTTAAGTGTTGTTGTTGCTCCTGTGATGAAATTATACAAAACGAGCTGGTCTGTGGAAAACTGCTTAAATTGAGATGCAGAAACCAAGAGTTTTTGACTATCGTAAATAAACCCAATATTTTTTACTTTGGACGGACTTGATGTCGCCATAGCGTGTGTTGAACTTGCTGTAGTGAGATTAGTTATATGTTGTGACGTAATAGCCTGTTTGGGTGTGTTGCGTATCAATACAATAGCTACGAGCACTACGATAACAAACGCTCCCATAGCAATTATTGCAAATACAATTCGTCTATTTGAAAACATATATCCTTTCATTAAATAGTACCATATTTGTACAAGTCCATTAATATATGACTTAAATTAAACCATGAATGTAGAAGCTTCTACCTTTGTTTTTTGAATATGTGTTGTAATTATTTTTAATTGGATTGGGATTGGAGTTTGTAGATTTCTAAGAGATTGTTATTAATAATCTCTTTTTGATTTAATTTATGTATCGCAGGTTCCGTATGCAGCGTATACCACTTGTTTTGCATTTTATTGGACCGAATAGATGAGAATAAGTACTGCAATAGTAAATATTTGTATTTCATAAGTGGCAATAAATCCTTGGATAAACCAACTCACACCAAAGGCAAATTGGAAAAATCCAGCAAGGAGTGCGATTACGATTGGAAGCAATGGCGAGCCAACAAAAAAAGTGGCGGAATAATACTGCCCACCACACTTCCTGTTGTTGATGAATTTCCGGTACTCATTTTATGTTTGAATATTTAATCTGATTAAAATATTCCTTAGCAATCTTATGTACAATTACGGTTTATACACCATAGTAAGATATTTTTTTGATTATCACGCTTGTATCTTTCCTCTACATTGGTTTTAAGTTCTTGGTAAATTTCTTTAGAATATTTATATTCCCATTAGCGTTTGTAATTGTGCCGCCTACTTAAAAGCAATGATTTGATAACCATATTTTTCAACTTCTTCTTTTGTCCAGAATGTAAAATTTTTAGTTTTGCCAACATAAGTTACTTCCTTTTTAATTTCCCTGCCAGTATAATCTTTCGTTTCTGGATTCCATTCTTGTAAAACTAAAGTATCTCCATCATTGCATTCCCAATCGGCAAGACGAAGCTCGTATGTTTTTTTACCGTCAATTATTTTCTGAAAATACTCTGGCCAAACTTTTTTTGTATGTCTCATAAAATATTTTTTATTAAACTTTATAAAATTTAATAGACACAATCACAAATGCTGTATAACGTTCATGTATATTAGAAGTTTCGCCGATTCCCTTTTTAATTTTATCATAAAACTTTTAATAAATGTTAAATTAGATCTTTGAGATTTAGCTTCTGAGCTACTTCAAGCATTAAGTGGCAAGACTGGCTTCTTTCAAAAGGCGGTTTAATTCTTGCGGTGTTTCTTTTATAACTTTATTTATGGATATTAACATTATACATTTTGTGGCACTTTCGCCGAATTTCTATTGACTGATTTTTATACGAACTTTTTCGAATAACAACCGCTCCGCGATTGATCTTCGTAAAAGGTGTGAGAATTGTGTAGTATTTTCGTACAGATAGTGATTTCTCATTCAGAAAGGATGAGAAATCGGAAGAGTGGCGCGCCGAAAGCGCGCCACTCTTTTTGCTGGCTTCAGACGAAGTCCGTATTTGTGCCCAGGAGAGGACTCGAACCTCCAATCCTTTCGGCATATGCACCTCAAGCATACGCGTATACCAATTCCGCCACCTGGGCATACCGCACACTATAACGATAAAAGTGTCTATAAGCAAATTGTATATAATAAATTAAGAGTACAAACAATATAGCGCGCCGTGATATCGCGGCGCGCTATATTGTTTGTACAAAACTTTTATACAGAATCTTCTTTTTTTACTACCGATTCAATTTTATTTACTTGCTTTATTTCATCTTTGGTATTAGTAACCTGTTTTGATGATACTTTGTTTGCGTCTTCTATTTCTTGCTCTATTATTTGGTCTTTCTCTTTATGTTTCCATTACTTTTGCATCTTTTGTTGATTTCTCATCGTCTTTATTTCCATTTTCTTGTGATACTTCTGTTTTTGATTCTTCATTTGTAAAATCTTCAGTTGAAAGATCTATTATTTTTGCGTTACGTAATTGTCTACGTACTGCCTTTGCTGCTTTTTCTCTAATGAAATATAGTTTCGCACGACGAACTTTTGAGCGTCGAATAATTTTGATTTTATCTATTAGAGGTGAATAAAGAGGAAAAATTTTCTCAACTCCAACACCTGAAAGTGTTGTTCGTACTGTAAATGTACCGCCAGCTTCTTTCCCGTGCTTAACAGCAATCACAATTCCTTCAAAAATCTGGAGACGGGTTTTCCCACGTTCTATGACCTTCTGGTGTACAGACACAGTGTCCCCTGCACGAATACCTATCTTCGCGCGGGCTTCTTTTTTAACCGGTGAAATAACCGTAATCATCGTGATACTGTACTATATAAAAGATAAATTGCAAACTGTATTATATTAAATGTTCCAATATATTAAAATATTGTATCTGGGAAATATACCAATGCATTTGTAAAATCTGTTGGTAGTGGTGCCGTAACAGTAATATCTTTCTCTAACGGAAGCGGAAAAGTAATACTGTATGCGTGTAATCCGAGACGACCAAGTCCAAGATCACACGGATGCTTTGGTGCGTATAATCTATCACATACAATAGGGTGATGAATAGCTTTAAAATGTGCTCGTATCTGATGAGTCCTTCCTGTTTCCGGCATAATTCGTACAAATGTATGTTGTTCTGTATTTGATATTATCTGATAATTTGTGACAGCATTGCGTAATATACCACGAGCCTTCGGCTGTGCGGAGCGTAACCGAAAATCTTTTCGTGAACGCCCTATTGGAAATTTAATAGTACCCTCATGTTGTTTCAACACACCATACACAAATGCAAGATATGTTTTTTGTATAAGATGCTCTTGAAATGCTTTTTTCAAAAAAACATACGCATCTTGTGTTTTTGTAAGGATAAGAACACCAGATGTGTCAGCATCAATGCGATGTACAATACCAGGACGAGCAATAATTTCTCCGGAAGCGAGACGCAACGATTCGCCAATATGCTTTGACTCTGGGTATCTCGCGACAAACCAATCTGAAACGGTTTCAGATAATGAGTGTCCGTCAGGGTGTGTTATAACACCAGATGGTTTATCAATAATCACTACGTATTCATCTTCATATAAAATTGGTAGCTCCATATTATTATTTATCCATATACAATTTTTGCTCCCAGTTTAAAGAAGTGCGAATAATATTTTCTAAATTATCATATTGTGGTTGCCAGCTTAATGTTTTTTTAATTTTATTTATATCTGCAACCAAGATTGCCGGATCTCCAGCACGACGTGGAGCAGTACGTATATGTAAAGTATGGCCACTAACACGCTGTACCATGTTTAATACTTCGCGCACGCTATAACCATGTCCATAACCACAGTTTAATGTTATGGCGCGATTCCCTTTTCGCAAATAATCTAACGCGCTTAAATGTGCCGCTGCGATATCTTCAACATGAATATAATCTCGGATTCCGGTTCCATCTGACGTTGGATAGTCTGTACCAAATATTACTATCTCTTTACGAGCGCCAACCGCGACCTCGCACGCAACCTTAATAAGTAGTGTAGCGTTAACGGTAGACTGACCAATACGTCCTTGCGTATCAGAGCCAGCCACATTGAAATACCGCATGGTTACGTAGCGCATTTCAGTAACCATTACTAAATCTCGTAACATCCACTCAGTCATTAGTTTAGATGTACCATACGGATTAATTGGAGCAGTGGGAGTATTTTCATTTGCTTTCGCTTCTTGAGGAATTCCATAAACTGCCGCTGATGATGAAAAAATAAAGTTATGTATGCCTGTAACCGCACAAACATCAAGCAAGGCACGGCTACCACACGTATTGTTTTTATAATATTTAAGTGGTTCGCGTACTGATTCAGATACAGTAGTATACGCAGCAAGGTGTATTACTGTATCAATATCTCGTTTACGAATTAAACTTTCAACCAATATTTGGTCATCTATATTACCAATAACTAATTCCCCACCAAGTACGGAATCACGAAATCCAGTAGATAAATTATCAAGTATGATGACTTTTTCACCAGCTTCAACTAACTGACGAACAATATGACTACCAATATAACCAGCTCCTCCAGTTACCAAAATTCCATTTTTTTTCATAAAATTTTTTATGCCGTTGTCTATATTATATTACACTTGTGATTATCATATCACCTGATGATAAAGAATTAACGACCATGTCTACGTTGTCGAGTTGTATAGGAATAAAGAATCTTATCAAATTCTTCTTTGGTAAAAGCAGGCCACATGGTTTTTGTAAAAAATAATTCACTGTACGCCGCTTGGAAAAGAAAAAAGTTTGATAAACGTTGTTCACCACCGGTACGAATAATAAGTTTGGGATCGGGTATTGAGGCACTCCACATTGCTTTTTTGAAATCTTCTTCTGTTACAGACGATTTTCCGGAATGTATAATTTTATTTGTAGCAGCAACAATCTCTGCACGTGAACCATACGAAAATGCAATCACTATGGTGTGCTTGAATACATTTTCAGTTTCCTTTTCAAGACGCCCAGCTTGCTGAAATAATCTTTTGGGCATACGTTCTTTCTCTCCAAGAAAACGAATACGTATACCGCGCATTGCGAGCTCTTCAAATTCATTTGCACATGCGTATGAAAAAAGTCGCATTAAATTAGAAACTTCCAACCGTGAACGATTCCAGTTTTCTGTTGAAAAAGCATACACAATGAGTGTACGCACACCTGCGTCAAAAGCCCATTCAGACACTTCTTTCAATTTTGTAATACCTGCTTTATGTCCTGCAACGATTGGGATTCCTTGCTCACGAGCAAAGCGGCGATTCCCATCCATAATAATTCCAATGCATTCTGGAATTTTAGTCATTTTGTTGTGTGTTCATAGTTATCACTTTCTTTTCTTATAACTAAGAAAAGAAAAGAAAGTTACTTGGTAAAAATAATATGTGCTTGTATTTGTGTATAAGAGCTTGTTTAGTGTTTTGTTAATAATTTCTGTTTGGGTGGGCGCTAGAGGACTCGAACCTCTGACCTACTCGGTGTAAACGAGTTGCTCTACCAACTGAGCTAAGCGCCCCTTTGTGGGCACGAGAGGATTTGAACCTCCAAGGGTTGCCCCATACGCACCTGAAGCGTACGCGTATACCAATTCCGCCACGTGCCC
>CAZCLC010000015.1:0-14094 GCA_964499455.1 uncultured Candidatus Saccharibacteria bacterium
CTTGCGAACATACAAAAATCATTTTGTACTTTTCTTTTGAAAAAATAAAACTTGAGGAAAAATTGGGTCAGGACCCATTTTTATATTTTTGTATTATGCTAATACATTATCTAAAAAATCAACTATTTTCGTATATGCATCAATCTTATTCTGAAGCTTTGCAATTCCATACCCCTCGTCTGGATATACGAGCAAGTCAACATATTACCCGCTTTTTTAAGTTTCGCGACAACCTGTTCTGTTTCAGAAAGTTAAACTCTGAGGTCGTTAGCACCATGGAGAGCAAAAGCGAATAATGATCGTCCAGTAAGTGATATTATGAGATTGATTTTTCGTTTTTAAAAAATATGGCAAAGCATTTATAGCTACGTATTTTTTCTGCTATTATGTTTTCTTATTAATTTTCTTAAGAGTAATTGCGGCTACTATAAGAAAAATAAGAGAAAGACTAAAAAGCAATCCATACTCAAATATCAATAGAATTGATAAAAGAAACATAACAACAATGGTTGCCCATAATATTTTTTTATTTTGTCCATAAATTGCCGCAACCCCAATTACTGAAAGGAGAACAAAAATAAGTAAATAAGGACTGAACACGCCCACTCGTTTTGTGATTGTAGTTGCTGTCCCAATCCCGATACTTGTTCCACTACCTTTTCTAATAACTGATTCGGTAATCATAACTGCCCCCCAGAAAGACGCATAAACAGTAACAATTATTGATAGTACTAAAGAGGTAATACCTAGTATTTTAGATGTAATATTATTACTAAATTTTTGTTTTTTGTTTTTTAACATAATAATACTTGATTGTTAGTAAGATTATTTGAATGTTTATAAATTTAACTCAAACCTTTATTGTCATTTTAACGCAATTTAATTGTTTTTTGAAGAAATATTAAACCATCTTGAAACTCTTTTTTTGTATATCTCATAAAAATATGGTTATTGTTAAACTTTATAAAAGAGTGATCACGGGTAAATTTCATTTTTCAAAACTCACTATTATTTTTAATTAATAACAAACCATTTCCCTTCACTAATTACTTCAATCTTATTATTAATAATTTTTAATGCTGAATTGTCATCAAGTACATAAATCGGTCTTGTTATATATTTAACGGCTTTTTCTATGTTTTCTTTTCTCACTTTTTTGAACCATACTGAATTTAAGTGTGAAAAAAAATAAAAATCTACAAAATTTAAACCCTTCATTTCTTCTGTTTCCATCATATCTTCTTCATAAATATGTTGGGATAATTTTAAAGCTAAATCAGAATTGATAACCATACTTACAGCACTTACACCAATATAAACTTTATTTTTTAATAATTCAGGCAATACCTTTGTTAAACCGGTTTTGTTTAACCACCTCATAAGGTAATAAGTATTTCCGCCCTCAAAAAAACAATATATCGGCTCTTTCAAAACTTTGCTTCCAATTTTTTTCATCAACTGCTGAAATATCAGTTATCTCGATAGATTTGAAGTTTTGTTTTTTTAAGTTAATTAAATCGTTAATAAGCCAAGTTTTATCTCAAATTTAAATATTACTTGCAGTTGGAATAAACGCTACGGTAGTTTCTTCTTGTTTCTTACCAACAAGTTCAAACAATGCATTTGCGATTGATTTATTTGTAATACCACACGATGTTAGAAGTAGTTTCATAATAGTGAACATACAAAAATAAAATTTATAAATAATTCGTTTTCTGTAGCAAAGCAAAAAATGCAACACCAGTCTATATATATAAATATAGAGAAAATAAATTAATTCTTTTTTGAAAATCTATATTTATTATACATTAAAAAAATATTTTTGAATTATGTATAGCACCTGTACTTAACCAATAATCTATCACAAAATGGAGTTTTTTGAAAAATATTACGGATAAACAATATAAAACTTATGGAGATTTCAAAAAATATTTTTTATTCTTATTCATCAGATAGGCTTTCGTTTAATTATTATAAATTTGATTTTTTATTATCCAATTAATATCTTCTTTCGCTTTTCTTATATTTCTTATACCTTGTACGACAGGATAATATACTGGAAATACTTTAACAGTCTTTCTATCAAGCTTAATCAATTCATATTTTTTTCTATGTTCTGATACTTTTATGTTTTTATCTAATAAAATTGAGCTCACTTGATTACCAAAGGTAACAATAATCTCCAGATTAACAATTTCCATTTCAGTTTTGAATAGATCTATATATTTTTTAAAAACATAATTTCCCAATGGCCTAGCATCAATTTGAGTCGCTTTTGATAAATTAGTTATGTATAGAGAAATATCTTTTACTTTTCTATAAACTTTCTCTGCGAATTTATAATCCCATTCTTTTGGTTCTTTTTCATGAATCTCAATAAAAATATCTTCATCAAACAAGCCAAGTTGATAAAACATCTTCCAAACATTTTTAGTACCTATCCACGGAGCCCTTAATCCTTTCCATTTTTTATCTGATGATACATTTTTACTATTTGGATTCATAAATACAAAACATACTTTTGGATTATTAATTTGTCCTGCACCATAAATTGCATTTAAAGTTTTATCTCCATATAAGACTTGCAGTTTATCAAACCTTTTTATTAAGCTATTAACCTGCATATTTTAATGTAAATAAAGTAAAGTCTATATTTCTTTTGTTCAAAACAAATCAAATTTATTCCTTTTTGAAAGCCTGTTATCATTTTACCTCTTTAGAAGAGATTTTTGAATTGTGTATAACGTTTGCGTATATACGATGTTTAGCTAATCTCATTTTTAATTATATAAAAGAAAACAAAACTTCGCTATTTTTGTGTCTAAGTTTCGAGGTATAGATCAGACGCTGTATTTTCGCTCTTTTCGCTCATTCTCGCCACTTATTTTTCTAGTTTTTTAAATCTAAATATCAAGTTTATCACTTTATTACTATGTTCAATATAAACTTTTGATATTTTTAACTACTTTTTATTATATTTTATTATAAGAGTAAGTATTGTGGCAGTGAGAATAAATGTTATTCCATTTGCAATTATTAATGATGAATTTTTTAAGAGAACACCGTAGATTAGCCATAGAAATACTCCTATTATTAAACACTATATACATTCTCACTGATAAACCTTTAGTTTCATTTAATCTTGATAATTCTAATTGCTTGAGGTACAAACGAAACAGTTGTAAGCGTTGCAGCGATTAACTGTATTATTGTGTATATGTTCATGTATTTAATTAATATTTTTTATTTTTATAATAACAAAATAAAACTATCCGCCTACTGGGAGGTTAACTAATTTATACAGAAACCGCCGCCAGGCGATTTTAGTATTGATTCTCTTTTGACGAAACGTCTGCCCAAAGAAGTTAGACAAGCTGTCTGTGTTACTTTTACAGCACTACCAACTTCGTCTATTAGTATACAATAATTGAGCCATCCGATGCTTCTAAATTCACTTAGAACTGCATCGTCGCGCCCATAATTACACGCCTTTTTAAATATTTTTTTAAAATATCTAACTCTTTTTATCCATTTTTTCCTCCTTTTTTAAAATTATGTATATATAGCATTGCGTACAGTATTATACAGTGTGTTTATATAACTAATAGAAAAACTTGAACTATAAAATGATATATAATATGTATTTATTCAGTATAGATATTTGATAAAATAGAAAGAGTCCTCATATATGATATGTATCATATATGAGGACTCTTGTTGACCGTAGAAAATGTTTAGGATTATAGAATTTTTATAGAACCACAAATTACCAATAGGTTTCCCGTATTTTGCGATACCTATACCTTCAAATTTCTTTTTTTTGATATGTTTTAATCCTCGATGAAAAATTTTTTGATTTGATTATTTTTTTGATTATTTTTTCGCTTTCTAAAAATTTTTCATTTGTCGAAATTGTCGAGAAAATCCCAGTTCTTTTTGTTAAATTTGCCTTTTCTAAAGTACTCATTTTATATCCTCCTGTTTTTTATTTCAAAATTCATTTTTCTTCAGCTACAATGCTAAAGAACTGTATTTACAGTACCAACTTGTTTATAAAAAGTCAAGAATATTGAAAGCATGATATAAAACTTCTGTTTTTTCTTATAAGCGATATAATTGATGTGTTCAATATATTATTGTACTAAAAAAATCTACTTATTTTTAATACATATAATATGTATAGACAGATAAACAGGCTATAGAATACTTAACTATAAAAGATAGCAAATATGACCAATAATAAAAAATAGCTGATTTTTTATTTGAAATCGGTACGATGAAAAAGATACCAAGAATGCATCAGCAAATGTTACTTTCACAAGATTTGTCTGATAATATCGCAACTCATTCACATAGGACGTCTTTAATATCTTGGTTTTTGGCAAAAATGGAAAATGTAGATCCATATAAAGTTGTAATGATGACACTCTTGCATGATATAAAAGAAGTTAGAAGTGGAGACCATAATTATTTACATAAAAAGTATGTTAAAATTTTTGATGATGAAATATCTAAAGACCAATTACAAAATTTACCTTTTACAGATTTGTTTAAAATAAATACAGAATTTGAAATTAGGAAAAGCAAAGAAGCCATAGTTGCAAAAGATGCCGATCTTTTAGATCAAATTTTATTATTAAAAGAATACGTACATCAAGGAAATGTAGAAGCAAAAATCTGGCTTTCAGGGAAAGGTAATGTTAATAAAGAAAATGTCCAGTATAGTAATTTAAAAACAAAGTCCGCCAGAAAATTAGGAAAAGAAATTCTAAATGGAAAAGTATCAGAGTGGTGTGGAGAGCTGTGGACATCAAAAAATAGATAGTAATTTTGAAGATTACATTCAAAGAATAAATATAGTATTTTATATGTTATGTATAATCCAAAATATGTTTATTATATTGTTGCAAATATAATTATCATAAAAGATGGAAAGTTTTTGATCGCAAACAGAATATAAACAGAAAAAGCATTCCCAAACCAATAGACCGTTCATAGTGGCGAATTAGAACTGAATGACTATATAAAAGACCAAAAAGATACATCTGTTCATTGGTACAATATTTTTGAAAATCTATTTAAAAGAGAGGCCGAAGAAGAAGTTAATTTGACTATAAAAATATCGGTTGTTTAACAAATCTTGCATATATCAGATCTGATAATATTCCAACAATGATTATGAGTCTTTTCACATACTATAGTAAAGGAGATATTAAGCTTTGTTATGCGCTAACAGAATATGCTTGGGTAACTCTTAAAGAAGCAAAAAATATAATTTGATTGAAGTAATTTACGAAGAATTATAAATGCTTAATTGGATTCTTAAAGGAAAAAAGGTTGGTAATTTGCAAAGTAGATAAAACAGCATTCTATGTTTATGTCAAGTCTTTCACTAAATAGACATCAGTTAGATACAAACCCAATTATTGAGTTACAATTTATGGTTGAAAAATAAGAATTGGTATTTTTTTATTAAATATATTTAAGAAAATTGATAAACTGTTGTATAATTTTTATAATATTTAGAAACTTTGTGTTGTCTATCCGTAAAGATATTGTTTTTTGTATTTAAATAACTAATTGGTGATTATATGCTACTATCGCCTTTAATGTCATCAAATACTAAAAAAAAGATACTTTGTATCATAGGTACAACGGCTTCCGGGAAAAGTGCTCGTGCAGTTACGGAAGCATATAAACAAAACGGTGAGATTATTTCAGTTGATTCAAGACAAGTATACTCTATGCTTGATATTGGAACTGAGAAAATTACTAAGGAAGAAATGATGGGAATACCACATCACCTTATTGATATTCGTGATCCGCGGGAAAATTATAGCGCAGGAGATTTTGTAAATGACGCTTCAAAACTTGTAGAGGATATATATATACGCGGAAGAGTACCAATATTTGTTGGCGGAACACATTTTTATTTTTATGCATTTTTTAATGGTTTGCCGAAAAATATACCTCCAAATCCAAAATTACGTGCGGAACTTGATATGTTTTCAAATGAAGAGTTGTTCGCGCGCGTCGGCTTCGCCGACGCGCGCCGTGCTAAAACTATTGACCCTCAAAACAAACGTAAGCTTATTCGTGCTCTTGAAATTATAAATGCACTTGGAAGCGTACCAGAACCACATACAACACGATGTACAGTAAAATATATGCCTGAATGGTTAGTTATGAGTATTACAGATGATATATTACGTACTAATATTGATGCACGTCTGCAACGCGCTTTCACTGCTGGACTAATTGACGAAACGCGTCATATACGTAAATATGTCGGAGATAATCGTTTAAATGAATTTGGACTTGAATATCGTATTATTGGTGAATATCTACGTGGGGAAAGAGAGAAGGAGTCTCTATTCCCCACCTTATCAGCGAAGCTTTGGCAATACGTGCGACATCAAAAAGCATGGCTACGTAAATTAGTTAAGTCTACTATTTAATCTTAAGTATTGCTTAAATGTTTAAGGCGTTGATGATTGAATGCATATATTACTTCCTGATGGTTCAAGTAGTGAGGTAACTGATTGCAGATTGCCAGTTGTAAACATTACAACAACTTCATTGACAATAAGCCATGCTGAAAGAACAATAACAAAACCAATAATTGTACTTATGAGTATTTTTCTTCCTTTTGAAATCATTTCCGGCGCTGTTGAATTAAACACAAAAATAAATCCAGCATATGCAATGAGAAGAACAGCAAACATACCGGCAAGAATAACAGCATCATTCAGTATATTATGTATCATTGACAAAAGTGCACCATATCCAAGCGGACAAGATGTTGGAGTTTGAGGAACAACTGGTGTAAGAGCCGAAGCATATATTAATGTTGGTATACTAAATAAAACACTGATAATAACGGAAAACTTCATACGTTGAATAAATATCATATGTTATTATTGTATCGTATATTCATATTGTGCCAAACACACGTTGCACACTACTATATATTTGGTATCGTATCTGCTATAGATGGGTCCATAGTCTAATGGTAAAACAACGGTCTCCAAAACCGTCATTCCAGGTTCGAATCCTGGTGGACCCGCCACTTTGAAAATTATAAACTTTGAGTGAAAATTAAACTTATTTTTTTACCTCCTTAAATATCTCGTGCGAACGAGTAATTGGATCGTATTTCTTAAGCTCTATTTTTCGTTCAACTTTCTTGTTTTTACGCGTATTGTATATATAATTTGATTTTGTTGAACGTAATTCTATTAAATGGCTTTGTGACATAAACAGCAGTATAACAGTATATATTTTTATAGCAACAAGATACTTTATACCGCTATTTTATTCATTGAGCGTACTTTTTTTTGTGTTTGCTTTTTAACATTAAATACAAGTTCATTATTTTTAAGAGTAACTGAAATAGTTCCACCTTCCATAATCCCTCGTTTTACCATAAGTGACGCTATTGGTGTGAGGATTTGGTCTTGAATAAGCCGTTTAAGCGGACGCGCACCATATTGAGTACTATATCCTTTCTTTGATAACCATACACGCACAGGTAATGTAATAGAAAGTTTTAAACGGCGCACCATAAGACGTTTAACGGTTTCATCAATTTGTTTATCTACGATTTTCGCAAGTGCATTATGGCTTAGTACATCAAAAATAATAATGTCATCAAGTCTATTCAAAAATTCTGGACGAAAGTGTTCTTTAAGTGTGTCTGTTACTTTTTCTTTTACTTGCTTATAATGTGTGGAATCAGTAGCATTTGTGTCTCCAAAACCGATATGCATCATTTTATCAATAAACTCACCACCGATATTACTGGTAAGAATAATAACTGTATTTCTAAAATTAACCCTACGTCCTTTACCGTCTGTGAGATTACCGCTATCAAGTACTTGTAACAATATATTAAATACTTCAGGATGTGCTTTTTCAACTTCATCAAAAAGTATAACAGCATACGGACGATGCCGAATCTGTTCAGTAAGTGTTCCGGATTCTTCATACCCGACATATCCTGGCGGTGCTCCGATAAGTTTTGCGACAGAATGTTTTTCCATATATTCACTCATATCAACACGCACAAGCGCATCTGGATTATCAAACATAAAGTCCGCGAGTTTTCGTGAAAGTTCTGTTTTCCCGACACCTGTTGGTCCAAGAAATAGAAAAGAACCAATTGGACGATTTGGATCGCTAATACCTACACGAGAACGCTTAACAGCATTTGTAATTTTCTTTATGGCTGCATCTTGTCCTACGATCGTATTTTCTAATGACTCTTCCATACGTGCTAATTTAGCCACTTCTTCTTCAAGCATTCGCGAAACTGGTATACCTGTCCAACTAGATACTACCCCTGCGATATCATGTTCAGTTACTTCCTCATTGAGAATACGACGTGATTTTTGTAGTGTTTTCAGACGTTTTAATTTATGTTCAAGATCTTTTTGTAATGTCGGTATTTTACCATAACGAATTTCAGCTGCCTCACCAAGATCTGCAGTTGCTTCAGCATTATCAGCTTGTACTTTTAATTTCTCAAGTTCAGTTTTTACGAAACGAATACCGTCTAATACCTCTTTTTCATTTTTCCATTTTAATTCTATCTCGTTTGTTTTTTCTCTTAAATTAGCAATCTCTTTATTGATATGCTTAATGCGTTCTTTAATCTCCTTTCTATGTTCACCGTCTTCGTCTTTCTTGAGTGCTTGATGCTCAATCTCTAAACTACGTATTTCGCGGTCAGTTTCTTCTAAAAGTGGTGGTTTATTCTCAAGCGCGATACGAAGCCCTGATGCAGCTTCATCAACAAGATCAATCGCTTTATCCGGCAAGAACCTGTCTGAGAGATAACGAGAAGAAAGTTCAACAGCTGATACAATTGCACCATCTGTAATACGTACACCATGAAATAGCTCATATTTATCACGTAGTCCGCGTAAAATTGTGATGGCATCTTCAATAGATGGTTCGTTTACATATATTGGTTGAAAACGACGTGTTAATGCGGCGTCTTTTTCAATATATTTCTGATATTCTTTAGTTGTAGTTGCACCGATGACACGCATTTCACCACGAGCAAGGGCTGGTTTAAGCATATTAGCGGCATCTATGGCACCTTCCGCACTTCCAGCACCAACAAGTGTATGCAGTTCATCAATAAATAAAATCACTTTACCAGAAGCACGCTCTACTTCTTTCATAACAGATTTTAATCTATCTTCAAATTCACCGCGATATTTTGTACCAGCAATCATAAGACCCAGGTCAAGAGAAAGTAACTCCTTACCTTTCAGTGATTCTGGAACATCGTATGTTGACATACGTGTAGCAAGTTCTTCTGCTATTGATGTCTTTCCAACTCCTGCTTCACCAATCAGTACAGGATTATTTTTTGTACGGCGTGAAAGAATTTGAATGACACGGTTAATTTCTTGATCACGACCGATAACAGGATCTAATTTATTGTCTGCTGCAAGTGCTGTAAGGTTTCTTGTATATTTTGCCAAAGCACGAAACCGTTTTGTACCTGTGGAAGAGTTGTCTTTTGAATTTTTTAGATCTTTTAAAACAGCAGTAACCGTATCTTTATCAATATGAAAACGCGCAAGTAATTCAGCAGATTGACCTGCATGTTCCAAAACCGCAAGGAAAAGATGTTCAGTACCTACGAAAGAATCATTCATATTTGCAGCTATTTTCCCTGAGGCTTCAAGTGCCTGCGCAAGTTCAGGTGTTAAATATATTTGATATGATGGTGTGAGAACTGATGATGTTTCAGGACTCTCAAGAAGTTCAATTACAGTATCAGAAAGAAGCATCGTATCCACATCCATTCTATCAAGAACGGAAAATACCAGACTTTCCTCTTGCAAAATAAGAGCCGCAAAAAGATGAAGCGTACTAACATGATTTTGTCCGCGCTCTATTGCAAGTTCGTGTGCTTTACGAACCGCTTCTTTTGCTTTTGATGTGAAGTTTTGAAATGGTGGCATAAATACTTATTATTATGATGTAGAATTTGTTGTTGGCGTACTTGTCGCACTTTTTGTCATAAGAAGCGAAGTAATTACATCTGCCGGAATAAAAAGTTCATTTTTATAACCTGTAGAAATACCGACAAGATTACCAGAAAGGTCAACTACACCTATACCAGCAGTAATTGATGGTAATGTAGTATAAAATCCTTTATCGGTTATGTGCGAAATAATACCTGTTATCGCGCTTCCATCACCACGCACAGCAAGAATTGTTTCACCTATTTTTAGATTTTGTTTTGGTACAAGCTTAAATACTGGTATTTTTGGAATAGCCGCTGTATCATCTACATGATACAGCGATATTGTATCCCCAGATTTTGTAAGTGTCGTGCTCGCAATAACAGTGCCTGTCAAAAATTCAATTTTTATATGGGACGGCGATTTATTTGAAAGTATTGTAACAATAGTATTAGTGCTTGGAATATATACACCAACTGAACGCGCAGGTGTTGAAGTGCTTGCTGATAGATTATAAATTAATACTGTACGTGCACTTTGTGAAGCAAGTGCTGACATCACCAAATCTTCAGTTGAAGGAGCTGGGGTTGATACAATTGTTTTTACAACAGTAGCCGGAAGTACAGGTGCGATTGTTTTCACCGTATGCTCAACTATACGGTTTATCGTTTGTGTTACCGTAGGAGGTGCTTGATCAAGAAGCGATACTGTTAATATTCCTGTCGCAATAGACGTAACAAAGCTTACTAAAATCATTAGTAATAGAAGTTGTGATTTTGTTAGATCTTCAATATCCATAATTCTATTATAGTCACATTTTGTATATTACGCTATATTAGCATACAACTATATCGTGTTTTCGTCAATAAATGCCACAGCCTTTATAAGTGCTTTGATAAACCTATGGATATCTGTATATGTTGTTGTTGGACCAAATGAAATACGCAAAGTTGATATTGAACGAGCAATGTTGCCAGTAAGTATTGCTACCGAATGTGAACCGATATTATCTGTTTCGCAAGCACTTTTGGTTGAAACCGCAAACCCAGCTTCATCAAGAAGCATTGTTAGGTAATCAGTATCTCGTCCAAGAAATGATACATTTAAGATATGCGAAACAGTATGTACTCCGCTATTTATAAATGTGCGTGGAATTGCAGAAATGTACTTAATTAGTGTAGTTCGGTTTCGTATCGCGCGAGCACGAAAGTGCTCGCGCGATACATCACAAGATTGAAATGCGGCTGCAAAAGACGCAATAAGAGTAGTTGGTTCTGTTCCGGGACGAATTGAACGTTCTTGTGAACCACCATTCATAAGTTGGCGTAGTGCGATAGTACGATGAGAAACTAAAACACCGATTCCACGCATTGCTCCTATTTTTTGAGCGTCAAACACGAGCATATCAGCACCCCAATATGTACGTGTTACACATTCTGTATAAGGTGTGTGTGTCGCATCAATATGTAGTAATGGACGTAAAGTATTATGTGGTATATGTGAAAGTATATTTGCAACTTCGCGTGTATTCCATATTATTCCTGTTTCGCCACTGATAGCTTCCATAGAAACAAGCGCTGTTTCTTTTCTAATACATGAACGCAAAGCAGTGATATCAACAACACCCTGTGCTGTTATTGGAAGCGGTTCAACAAAAAATCCTTCCTCTGCAAGTGTTTTAGCAGTGTGGGTAATAGAAGAGTGTGCTGTTGGCGCATATAACAAATGTATGTCTTTTGGTTTTCTTTTATTAGTTACTAATGCGGTTAAATGTCCACGTATAGCAAGATTATTAGCTTCAGTTGCACCTGATGTAAAAATAAGGTCGTCTGGAATTGCTTCAATATATCGCGCGATAACTTTTCGTGCGTTTTCAATAATTTCACGTGCATATTTCCCTTCTTGATGCGGCGAAGATGGGTTTCCATAGGCACTACGCACAGCATTCGCCGCGTGCAGTGCTTCTATACAAATTGGTGCTGCCGCTGCCCAATCCAGATATACTCTTCTTTTTTTTGAAATATTATTTTTCATATATTATTTAAGATTGTGTGTGCGTTGTGATAATATATACTATATGATATTTGCTATGCCAACAACAATTTTAATTTGGGTAATTTCTTTAATTATATGGGAGATAGCTTGGAAAGGTGTCGGTTTATGGAAATCTGCAAAAAATAACCAGCTGAAATGGTTTGTTGCTATTTTGATATTCAATACGATAGGTATATTACCGATTATTTATTTAAAATTTTTTCAAAAGAAATAATTAAAGTTTCTACCTAACTACTTGTGGGTCTGACCCACAAGTAGTTAGGTAACGTAATAATTAAAACTTATATAATATTTCTACAAAACTTTCCATTTTGATTTTTTATGTTTAAAAATAAAATTTATAAAAATATATTTTAATTACTTATTTGTATAATTCAGCATTCTTAAATGGAATTAATGCAAGAATTACCGCTTCAATATAATAACTCGTTCTAACAATGACATCATCCGTTAAGATACCAACAGCTCCATTTTTTTGTTTTGAATTAGTGTCTCTAAATATAATATCGTCTGCTTCACCTAACTCCTTTCCAGCATCAATTAATTCAACAACTTTTGATGGAAGAAAAAATGTTCCCGTTTTTGCTTTTCCTATTTGATTTTTGGATTTAATAATAATCCAAGCAAAAGATTCCATTTCGTTATTTATTTTTTCAATACCACCTTCAATGCCAACCCAATAATCAGCATTTTGAAACTCTGTCTTTGCATTATTAGCTCGATTAATTCCACCAGTTATTGTTTCCTCATTGTCCATCGGCTGGTCACTTACACCAGAAGCTACAGACACTCCTTCAAATTCAAACTTCTCAGATGGAAACATTTTTTCAAAACTAATTTTTACTGCATTAATTTTAACTGGATTTTTTGAAGCTATAATCACCTTTTTTCTCATAATATTATTCACAAAATAATGTTTATAAATGAAAAACCACTAGTAAGCCTTAGCACTCATAGATAAACTATGTGTACAAAACCTTACTTTTAGCTACTTAAGTTCTGTACAACTTGTAGTCAGCAATAGCCTTTGCCAAAAAGATTTATAAAATAAACCTTCTATTACTATTAGGCATTTAGTCTATAATTATATTAGCTAATTTGTCCCTTAAGCGCAAGTTATTATATAATTTAAAAATAAAATACAAAAATAATGATTTTTATATTACGTAAGCAATGAAACTTATTTTCAGAAAGTCATTTTGGAATTTTTGTAGCAAACTAACCATTTATCTTCAATTTTTATTTATTTACTTTCCAAATCAAGCCACTGTAAGGCGAAAAAAGAAAGGTAAGGAAATGGTTTTGTCGTTCGGGTTCGCTTGTGTTCAATATATCACATTATATCAATAAATCACATAATGGTGTAAAATACTGTTGATAACATTAAATGATTATGAACAGTAAGGCAGTTAAGAATTTTGATAAGGTGAATAATTCATTTTTTTAAAAATTCCTTTCAATTTTTTTGCAAGAAAAAACCGCCTCAACTTTTTGGTATATTGGTGGTAAACAGTTTATTTATTTGTCCTCTGTGCGAAACAAAGGACAAAGTATATTATGTAGATCTTGTAAATATTTATTAATGGCAACATGACATGACAAAATACCTACATCTTGTAGTTTTATGATGGAGAATAGTTGCTCCATCTTTCCTTGCAATAAATCATATGCCACTTCCTCTTCATTTTTAGACATTTTATCCTCCTTCTTTTTATTTCAAATAACTTTTTACCACGAAACCTCTCGTAGCTGAGGATCTCAAGACTATCTCAAGAACGATATAATTGTGGCAAATTACCACCTATTTGTCGAGCCCAAATGTCGTATTTCTATATCCCCAAGTTATATTTTTTCGATTATTTTTCTATGTTTTTGTATCGTTCACGCTTCTCAGGGTGCAAACAATAACACGCGGAGTATTCAGCTTCCTTTGTTGAAACTACTACAAGCTCAGTATGCGAGTTAGTGTTTATGTTAAACATAAATGCGAGTTTGATAAAATAAATTCCAATAAGTTCTATTCTGGTGGGCGAGGAGGGACTTGAACCCTCAATCC
>CAZCLC010000016.1:0-11937 GCA_964499455.1 uncultured Candidatus Saccharibacteria bacterium
TCTAAGCGGGAAGCTTGCTCCAAGATTAGGAATCGTTATGAGACTCCCGGAAGATTACCGGGTTGATAGGCTTTAGGTGTACGCACAGTAATGTGTTTAGCCGAGAAGTACTAATATGTCCAGTTTTCTTGCGTGGAATTCTATATGACACAGCAATGTTTCGTTGTGCGCTTTGAAAATCTATTTACGTATTCTGTGGGCTAAAATTGTTTGGCATATTTATTGTCGTGCAATTATAAACGTGCCCGCAGTGTTGGTGATTTATCGTAGGGGGTATACCCGTTCCCATTCCGAACACGGCAGTCAAGCCCTTCTTAGCCGATGGTACTCCGTAAGGGGGAGAGTAGGTAGTCGCCAACACTGCGGGCATGTTTTATTTATACACGAGGACAATATAAAAATAGCGCAAGCCCTGAAGCTAACAATTTTTATACTACTCTCATGTCATATCGTTAAACTTAATAATTTTTATTACCGCTTATGATTAACACGAGGACAATATAAAAATAGCGCAAGCCCTGAAGCTAACAATTTTTATATTGTTCTCGTGTTACAACAAAAATATTCTAACGGATATTTTTGTTGTTTTTACTTATTTTGTATTTTGTAACACGGTGATTTTCCTTTATACTGATTTTATATGATTATGCAAAATCGTATGTCATGGGCATCACGTCGTAGAGCGGTAGCTATTGCTATTATTATTTTAGCGATTATTGTTTTTATAGGCATTGTGCTTTTTAAGCATATGTTTTTTTATAACGCTCCGTCATGTACCGACAATGTACAGAATCAAAATGAAACTGGCGTTGACTGTGGTGGTACTTGTCCGTATTTGTGCGTCGCACAAATTAAACAACCAGTTGTACAATTTGTACATGCGTTTTCAAATGGCACAGGACGGATTGATGTTATTGCGTATATAGAAAATCCAAATACAGATGCTGCAATTATAAATACACCGTACACAATAGAGCTGTATGAGAAAAAAAACCAATCTATTTCAAAGACAGGTTTAGTTACTCTTAAACCACATACGATAACACCAATTTTTATTCCTAATTTTTCATATACAAATCAAAAAATTGTAAATACGTTTCTTACATTTACAGCAAAAAAACCACATTGGTTTACAGTTCAGAAAAAACTACCTATATTACCGTTTTCAAACATACAAGTAACGCAAGGTACGATTCCGCATATCAATGCAACAATCACAAATACGACTACAACAACGTTTAATAATCTAAAAGTTATTATTGTTGTATTTGGCAGTAATAACAATGTTATTACTGCATCACAAACAATTGTACCGACTCTTAGCGCTTTAGGTAAAGCACCATTGATATTTACATGGAATAAACAATTTTCAAATACACCTATAAGAGAAGATTTATTTCCAATACTTCCATTATCTAGACCATAATTATGAACGAGTGGATATTGCGCGCGTTTACATCATTACGTCATATTGATTGGTTTCTGGTTATACCAGCACTAATTTTGAGCGTAATTGGATTGGTTACAATGCATACTTTTGGTACTGGACATTCATTTGCACAGCGTCAAATTATATGGATAGGTATCTCTTTTATTGTATATATTATTATTGCGTCAACTGATATGCGCGCAATAAAGCGCACTTCGGTAATTATGACTTTATATGGTTTTGTCGTAGCTCTTTTGACACTACTTTTAATTACAGGACATACGATTATGGGCGCAAAGAGTTGGCTTGTATTCGGTGGTTTATCATTCCAACCAGCAGACTTGGCAAAACTCGCACTAATTGCTCTTTTGGCAAAATATCTTTCTCGTAGGCATGTAGAAATTGCAGACTGGCGACATATACTTGCTACCGGTACATACTCGTTCATTATAATTTTGCTTGTACTGTTAGAACCTGATCTTGGTACTGCGGTTATTATCGGTTCAATCTGGCTTGGGCTTATGTTGGTTTCTGGCATATCAAAAAAACATCTTGCAATAATTATGATGATACTTACCATCACTGCGACTTTTTTATGGTTTTTTGGATTAAAGTCATATCAACGTAATCGTATTATTACTTTTGTAAATCCGGCAGCTAATATTCATGGTGCAGGATATAATGCGTATCAATCAATGATTGCTGTTGGCTCAGGTCAATTGTTTGGAAAAGGAATCGGTTATGGAACACAAAGTACTCTTCGTTTTCTTCCGGAATATCAAACAGATTTTATTTTTGCGGCGTATGCTGAGGAATGGGGTTTTGTCGGTGTCATATTATTATTAGCATTATATAGCGTGTTACTTATAAGATTACTTATCATTGCAAAGCATGCGAATACAAATTTTAATGCGTTTTTCACACTTGGTGTCATTATATTATTTCTTTCGCATATTATGGTACATATTGGTATTAACATAGGATTATTACCTGTAACTGGCACAACTATTCCGTTTATGAGCTACGGAGGTTCACATCTTATAGTGGAGTTTGTTGTACTTGGAATAGTAACGGCGCTTGCACAGTATGGACATAATGTACCTAAAGAACAAATTGATCAAGATTATTAGATATATAAATGATAGAGAGTAACTGTATCAGTGACCATACGCTCAAAATCAAAGTTAGTATGAACATACTGCATAAGCGTTTCTCCCATACGTTTTCTGAGCACTGTGTCTTCCAAAAAACGTGAGATAGCACTTGCGAGCTGTTTCGGATGTCCAGGTGGAATAAGTATTCCACTTGTATCATTAGTAATGACTTCAGGTATACCTCCAACACGTGTTGCGATTACCGGAAGTGCGGCAGCTCCAGCTTCAAGTAGTGCATACCCAAGAGCTTCAGTGTGTGATGGAAAAACAAAAATATCAAACGCTTTCATATATGTAGCGACTTCAGGTATAAAACCGAGCAAGCGTACATTTTTGCTGACATTTCGTCTCATAATTTCTTTTTCAAGAAAAGTGCGATATTTACCGTTACCGGCGACGAGCAACAAAATATTCGGATAATGTTTTCTAAGTTTTTCAATAGCGGCAATAGCATCTTCTATACATTTTGTTGGATGTAGTTCTGAAACAATACCAATCCATCGCCGTTTTGTATTATTTGGAAATAATAAACGTCGTGCTTCTTCACGTGTTTTATATACAGGTGAATTTATACCTAGAGGAATTATCTTAAGTTTGTTGCTAATGATAGGTGCATTATGCATATCGTGAAATACTGCATTAGATACACAAATAGTTTTATCGGTAAGAATAATAGTAATAATATAAGATATATATAAAAGTATTCGTTGCCAAAATGGTCGCTTCTCATTAAATGCCCATCCATGCGCAGTAAAAATTATGCATGGTATATGTGCAAAACGTGCAGCAATCCCACCAAGCCCACCTATCTTTGAACTATTTAGATGCACAATGTGTGGGAGTTCCTTTTTAAAAATTCTATATAATTCACGAAGAACTTTCAAATCTTTTACTAAAGAAATATCACGTTGTAGGTGAGCAATTGATATGACGCGTATGTGTGCAGAGCGAAGTCGGTCAACCAATAGTCCGTTATTACCAACTACCACAGCTACTTCAAACTGGTTACGCGGAAGTGCTGTTGCTAAATCATAAACATATCGTTGAGCGCCACCCCAGTTACTTTTCGTTATAATATAAAGTATTTTTGTTCGTTTAGTCATAAAGACAATAAAAGTAACCTGATTTCGTGTAGAATAGTTATATAATAACGTAATATTATGATTACTGACAGTAGAACGATGCGGATACTTCTTTTGAGCGGAGATTTGGTAATCTTTATATTCTCATTATGGGTAACACTCGCTCTACGGTATTTTACAATTCCATCAACGGGATCTTTTATAGAATTAGTTCAACCGTTTTCTATACTATTTATTCTTTGGATTTTTATGTTTATTTTAGCTGGTCTTTACGATAAGCGTACACTTGTCTCTCGTAGCTCGCTTCCTGACAGACTTGTACGTATACAAGTAATCAATATCACACTTGCAGCGTTATTCTTTTTTATTATGCCAGGATTTGGTATAGCCCCAAAAACTATTCTTGTTATTTATTTGATAGTGTCATTAATACTTATCCTTTTATGGCGTCTCACGCTCTTTCCTTATTTTTCTAAACGTAGATGGCAACAAAAAGCAATCATTATAGGTTCAGGTAGTGAAGTGAAGATGCTCGCAAATGAACTCAACACGCGCTCACGCTATGCTATTACATGTCATGCAATACTCAGTCCAAACGACCTATCACCGAAAGAATTATCAAAACATCTATTAACTTATCATAAAGAAGGGGTCTCCAGTATTGTTGTTGACGCGCAGGACCCATACATCACGCCGTTACTTCCGACACTGTACAGCGCTGTATTTGAAAACCACGTGTTTGACCTTGCTCCACTCGTCGCCGTCTATGAAGATGTATTTGAGAGAGTACCCATTTCACTTTTACGATATGATTGGATATTCATACACGCCATACGCCATACATCATTTGTATATTCAGCTTTGAAACGTTTGGTGGATATAATAGGAGGAGTAATTATGGGAGTAATAACAATTATTGTACTTCCGTTCGTATGGTTTGCCTTACATCTTGAAGGAAGAGGCAATCTATTTATAAAGCAAGAACGTTTTAGTATGTATGGGTCACGTATACATATATACAAATTTCGTACTATGCGTTTTGGTGACCATAGTGCATGGAAAGGGGAAGATAATAATACAGTGACTCGTGTAGGTAAAATATTACGTCAAATAAGTCTTGATGAGTTTCCTCAGTTTATAAATATCTTGCGTGGAGAGTTGTCGCTAATTGGCCCACGAAATGATATTGTTGTTCTTGGAAAACGGCTTGAGAAAGAATTGCCATATTACACCGTACGCTATCTGGTAAAGCCAGGCATAACCGGTTGGGCACAAGTTAATCAACAGTATGAACAGGGGAATATCAGCCCGCAGTCAATAGAGGAAACTAAAACACGTTTAGCGTATGACTTTTATTATATTAAACACCGTTCGTTTATGCTTGATGTTGCAATTGCAGTTAAAACAATTAAACGGATGTTCTTTCGTGTTAGTTCATGGTAAAAAATTAAGTTATTAATGCAATTCAGTCACATAGTGTATATTACTCACAGTATGTGTTTTCTCTTAAGATATTTTAGTGATATATTATATACATGTTCTTTTATTAGAAGTACCTAAATTTCACCATAATGCGCATCCTTAACTTTTATTAAAATGACGTCAAAATAAGATATGTCAAATATTCAATTTGAAGAAGATCAAGAATATGCCCGGCGACCAATTCAAAACAAACCTCGCGGGCTCATCGCTCTCGTACAAAAATGGGGCTTGGCCAAGAACGATCGTGGTGCGCAGTATGTGCTACTTGGTGTAGTTGTTGGTGCAATATTTCTTGCCATATTAATACACATTTCCTTTGATGGCGGTTTACAAAAACCCCTTCCGTGGCAACCACCGTCCGCGGGAGACATTCCTCCCGGGTTTACCCCACACAACTCACTATGATAAAGCAAAAAGGTTTTACACTCATAGAACTACTTGTTGTTATAGCTATTATCGGTATACTTTCTTCAATTGTACTTACATCTCTTAATGTTGCACGCCAGAAAGGAAACATAGCAGCGGCACAAGGAGACCTACATTCAATGCGAACTGCGTTTGAGGAGTATCTCATAAGTGGTGGTCACTATACCTTTCCACCAAATCGTGATAATTGTAGTGCATGTTCTAATCCATGTAGTGCCAGCTCATGGGACAATGCTGTGAATGCGCTCAAATCTAGTGGAGATATGTCAAATCCACCGAAAACCGACCCATGGGGTCATCCTTGGTGTTACGATAATAATTATAAAGTAGCAGGTTGCCCATCACCAACTGCAATTTGGTCAATGGGACCAAATGGCTCAAGTGAAAGTAGTGTTTATGGTAAGAGAGGAGATGATATTTGGATTCAAATAGACGTAGGAGGGCATTGTTAAATTAATTTAATGCTCTTTCCACTGCACGAGCTTGCACACTATTACTTTTGAAATGGCTTTTATGATAAAACAAAAAACATTATTTATTACAGGTGCCGCTGGGTATATTGGCGCGATGCTTGTTGAGCAATTTGCTAAGAGACCGGATGTTGCAAAAGTTATCGGTCTTGATAAAGAAACAATGCCTGAAATATTCCAAAATAACAAAAAAATCATTTATATAAAACACAACACATCAGATGCAGGATGGGAGGAATTGGTAGGAGCATATTCGCCAGAAGTCATCATACATACGGCGTGGCAGATTCGTGAAATATATGACAATCGCGCACTTGAGTGGAAATGGAATATAGATGGTTCTGACCGTGTGTTTGATTTTGCTTTTAGTACTCCTTCTGTAAAGAAGCTTATACATTTTTCAACAGTATCATCTTACGGTGCTACTCCACAAAACACCACTACACATCTCTTTACAGAAGATGAACCATTTAATGCGACAGATTATCTTTATGCGTATGAAAAGAATATTGCAGAAGAACACTTATATACACGCTATAACACAGCAAAAACACATAATACGAAAGTACAAGTATTTATAGTTAGACCAGCAGCAATTACAGGTCCTCGTGGTCGTGTAGATCGTATTCGTTTTGGTTTACAGTCAGTATTATCAGGTTCTCTTAAAGGACGAGGGTCATTTTTATACAGTCTTATATCGCTTATGGTATCGTTTGTGCCAGTAACTTCAAATTGGCTACGTCAATACTTACATGAAGATGATGTAACAGATATTATTGCACTCTTTTCTTTCAATGAGCTTGATGGTACATACGAAGTATTTAATATTGCTCCGCCTGGGCCAGCAGTGCTTGGCAAAGATATGGCAAAGGCAGTTGGGAAGCGTATTGTTCCAATTCGTCCATGGATGGTACGTGTAGTATTCTTCTTTATATGGCATCTAACACGAGGGAAAATTCCTACGTCACCAGGAAGCTGGAAATGGTATTCATATCCGATTGCTGTTGACGGTAGCAAACTTACGAAACAATATGGGTATATATATCGTTGGGGTTCCAAAGATTCTTTTATAAAAAACGAAGGACGTTATGTATCTACACCAAACACTAAATGATTATTAACGGTAGAGATATTGCACGGTTGATGCTTGAGCAGGTACGTATAGATATTGAGAAATTGCAATATACGCCTTCAATGCGTGTTGTGGTTGTGGGTAATAATCCTGCAACAGAAATGTTTGTACGCATTAAAGAGCGCCGTGCGAGAGAAGTTGGTATTACATTTGTTATAGAGCGTTTTTCCAAAGACACTACTACCAAAATATTATGTACTACTCTCAGTACATGTACCGAGGATGCACTCATCATGCAATTACCGCTACCACAACAAATTGATACCGATACTGTTCTGTCCACCATACCAATACAAAAAGATGTTGATGTACTTTCACACATTACCTATGAGCAATTTATTTCAAACAAACACGATGCACTTTTACCACCTGTTGTTGTTGCAGTACGCGAAGTATTGAAGGAAGAAAATTTTAATATATTTGGTAAACGTACTGTTGTAATTGGTAAAGGCAGGTTGGTTGGTGAGCCAGTGTCACGATGGCTTATACGCGAGGGTGCGCAAGTGGAAGTAATTACTCGTAAGCAAGGAATATTAAAAAATGCACTCTTACATGCCGAACTTATAGTCTCTGGAGCTGGCGTACCGCATCTTATTAAAAACGCTGATATTCGTGATGGTGTAGCACTAATTGATGCAGGAACTTCGGAGTCTGATGGGGCAATCGTGGGGGACATTGACCCGTTGTGTGCAGACAAAAGTATATTGTACACACCGGTGCCAGGTGGCATAGGACCTATTACCGTATCGGCACTTTTTCAAAATATAATGAAAACTATAAAACGCCGATTTGCATAGTCTAAAAATTTCTCTATACTACCACTATGACACGCTATCGAATAATGGCAGTTGCGATACTACTGATAAGTATTGCACTCGGGTGGTTTATATGGTCTACAAAAGGTCCGGATTCACATTACGCTTTCAAGCTTGGACTTGATCTTGCTGGTGGCACTGAACTCGTTTATAAGGCTGACATGAGTCATACTCCAACGAATGAGCGTGAAGGTGCGCTCTCAGCACTCCGTGGTGTTATTGAACGACGTGTAAACCTATTCGGTGTTGCTGAACCTCTCGTACAGACCGAACATTCAAGTTTTGTTGCAGCACATCCATCATATAGATTGATAGTTGATTTACCTGGAGTAACTGATGTACAAGCTGCTGTTAAAGCGCTTGGCAAAACGCCAATGCTTGATTTCCGACTTGCAACTACAACACACATAACCGGTGCAGGCACGACAACTACCGCGATAGCATATATTCCAACAGGATTAACAGGAAGGTATCTTTCAAAAGCGTCATTACAATTTGGTTCAACACAAACAAACGCACTTGGAACGCCTGGGATACTTTTGAAATTTAATAGCGCTGGTGCGAAACTTTTTGAAAAGATTACAAGTAAAAATGTTGGTCAAACACTTGCTATTTTTCTTGATGGTCGTCCTATTTCCACACCTGTTATTAAAGAGGCAATACCTGGTGGTGAAGCAACCATTTCTGGACAATTTACTTTGAAACAAGCACGTAATCTTGTGCAAAACTTAAACTTTGGAGCTCTACCAGTTCCTATCACTCTTGAAAGCAGCAGTTCGATTGGTCCTACACTCGGGTCTGCAGCGATTTCAGATGGTCTTATGGCAGGTATTGTTGGATTTGCATTCATTATTCTGTTTATGCTGTTATGGTATCGCTTACTTGGTATGATTGCTGTAATAGCACTCTCTGGATATTTGGTACTTGTATTTTCAGTTGTGAAGATTATTCCAATTACACTTACTGCTTCTGGAATTGCCGGTCTTATTATATCAATAGGTATGGCTGTTGATGCAAACGTTCTTATATTTGAACGCATCAAAGAGGAGTTACGAATGGGGAAAGGCGCGCGTGAAGCAGCTCATATCGGTTTTTCTCGTGCATGGCCGGCAATTAGAGATGGACACGTTACGATGATAATTTCTTCCTCAGTGTTGTACTGGTTAGGCACATCTATTGTTCAAGGATTTGCATTGACATTTGCTCTCGGTGTTCTTGCATCACTTATTTATGCAGTATCAGTGTCGCGCGTATTATTATTATCAATATTACCAGAAGGCAATTCTGGTATATGGCGTTTTTTGACTAGTTGCGGACTTCACTTGCGTGTACCACTATCAAATAAAAACTAATTATGTTTATTATCAATCACAGAAAATCTTTTTTTATAATTACAGGGATGATACTTGCCGTATCAATTTCTGCAATTGCGTATTTCGGTATACCACTTGGTATTGATTTTACAGGTGGTTCTTTAACTGAAGTATCATACACAGGTGCACGTCCAAGTTTGGCTATATTACAAAAAAATATTTCTAATATTCCGTTGAATGGTGCGTTTGTACGTTATAATGGTAAACACGATGTTGTTGTTCGTACAGGCACACTAACTCCAAAAAAGCATTCTGATGTTCTCATTGCGCTTTCTCCAAAAGGTTTTCCAGCAACAGAATTACAGTTTATGTCAGTTGGGCCATCGCTCGGTTCCGAGCTTGGTAGAAAAGCGATAGTAGCACTTGCAATTGTTGTGCTTGCTATTGTTCTATACATCACATGGGCATTTCGTAGAGTTTCAAAACCGGTATCATCATGGGCGTACGGTGCTATTGTTATCACAATTTTAATACATGACATTCTTGTGCCTACGGGTTTCTATGCAATTTTGGCTCACTTTACAGGTGCTCAGGCAGACTCGTTATTTGTGGTCGCACTTCTAACGATTCTTGGTTATTCTGTAAACGATACGATTGTTATCTTTGATCGTATACGCGAGCATCTTACGCATACCAATAAAACTTCAGCGAATGAAGATTTCAAGACATTAGTAGGGCGTTCTATTAAAGAAACAATGGGGCGTTCTATTAATACTTCATTAACTGTGATTTTTGCTCTTACAGCACTTGCGTTGCTCGGTAGTGTAACCACGGTAAACTTCGCGCTTATACTTATCGTTGGAGTTATTGCGGGAACGTATTCATCTATATTACTTGCTGCACCACTGCTGATACCGGTGGCAGAATATTTCACAAAAAATAAAAACTAATATATGATTGTGGGAATCACAGGTACTATTGGTGCTGGTAAGGGAACAGTCGTCGATTATTTAATAAAAGAAAAGCAGTTTAGGCATTTCTCTGGCAGAGACTTTCTTTTAAAGGAAATAAAAAATAGGGGTTTAGAACCCGGCAGAGATACTATGAAAAAAGTCGCAGATGACTTGCGAGCGATTTATTCTCCATCATATATAATCGAACAGCTTTTTAGTGAGGCTAACATTTCTGGTGGTAACGTTGTCATCGAATCTGTGCGTGCGTTTGGTGAGGCAGACTTTTTGAAATCACACGATGCAAAGATTTTAGCCGTCGATGCTGACCGTGACTTACGCTATAAACGAATTACAGGACGTGGCTCTTCAACAGACGATGTGTCTTTTGAAAAGTTTTGTAGACAAGAAGACGCAGAACTTAAGAATGACGACCCAAACAAACAGAACTTACTTGGCGTTATGGCACATGCTGATAGTTCAATTAAAAATAACGGCACTATTAATGAGTTGTATACAGAGGTTGATAATGCTCTATTTATGAAATTATAGTTCCTGTAAATTTTTCATTTAAAAGATAGTGTTTTAGATTATCTAACTTTTCTCCATTTATTATTGCGACTTCAAGATCGAGCTCCTCGGCTTTTTTTGCAGCAATAGGGTCAAAAGGTGATGAGAACTCAGGGTCCCATTCTTTTGGAATAAGCACCCTGAAATCATTCCAACTAATCTCTTTAATTGGTTGTGCGCTTTTATCTATACGCGGGTCTGCTGTATAAACATAATCAATATTAGATAAGTTTATAACTTTCTGTGCACCGAGTGTTTGTGCAGCGATTACAGCACAATAGTCTGTTGACCATCCTGGTTTCCAACCGGCACCTATAAGTATTGATTCGTGGTCAATATGTACTTCATTTGGATTAGTACTGATTTGTGGATATGCGTTTTCGCGAAATATTGTACGTAATAGGTGTGCATTTAAACGTGTCGCATGAGAATACCAAGCCAATCAAGGTCATCGCGCGATATATTACCACCGCGTACATTTTTTGCAGCATCACGATAGTTTCTAGCGGTTTTACCACCACCTGCAATAATAAAAAAAGATAGTCCGCGTTCAACTGCGCGTAAGATATATGTACGAAAATCTAATAAGAAATGAACATCTATTTCATCTGGAACAATGAGTGATCCTCCAACTGACACGACAATACGTTTTGTTGTATTCATTAAATATCTGCAAGGTGACGGCTTTTGATAGTATACTTTATACATGTATATACAACAATATTGACAATTTTGTTACATATAGTGTTGGTTGAAGTATTAGTTGAAAAATAATATTGAGATATTTTTATACATATCTATGAGAAAATATATACAAAGATCTTTATAGATTTTTTATCAAATTCGTTATCATGAGATGACGGATATTTTTATTTAGCTATATTATTATAATTGTGTGTGTAATAATGAAAGCATCTATTAATAAGGTTGACGTACTAAAGTTAAACAGGTAATATGTTTAGACCGCTTAAAAGCGGTTTTTAGTTGCTTTGACAGAACTGGATTAAGAGAAAACGAACAGCGGTCCCCGCGGTTCATCTTAATCTTTCATAGCAATAGAATGTGTTCTATTGCGTTCCGCCTATTCTTAATAAGAGTTTGATCCTAGCTCAGG
>CAZCLC010000017.1:0-10345 GCA_964499455.1 uncultured Candidatus Saccharibacteria bacterium
AATTTTGGTTTTATTTAGTGATTGCGACTATAAAATAAGACTATCTATAGTATTTAGCTTTGTACAATATGGTAGTATTGGTACTTTTTGCATAGCAATGTATGCTGATATGTAATGCCTCATCACGCATATTGTATATATGGGGAACAAGAAGAAGCGATTCTTCAAGCCACTAACTTTGTTGAACGAACATATAATATAATTACACGAGCAAATCCCGATTTTGAGATATTACGTTATAATATACTCTCAATTTCTGATGTGCGTATATTTACGCGTCGTGCGGCACTATCACCAGTTACAGGAAATATAAAAGTATATATTATCGCAGCAAAACGAATATACAATGAGGCACAGAACGCACTTCTTAAACTGCTTGAAGAACCACCGAAAGGTACGATTATAATTCTCACAGTTCTACATAAAGCGAATTTATTACAAACTGTTCAATCGCGTCTATTACCTATTCCTATTGATACAATAGTCAATACATACGGACATATTCAAAACATTAGTTCAAATGAAGCAACAGAGTCCGCGCGTGTATTTTTGCGCGAAGACTCTGCTGTGCGAATTACACACATAAAAAAATTGTTTGCAAACGGAAATAAAAAGACACATATAATGTGTACTGATGGGGTATCTTTTTTAGATGCTCTTGAGTTGTTTATATACACTGTATATCAAGGCACAGCTGATTCTGCTATGAGGAAAAAATTACGACAAGGGCTTAAAAATATTGAAATTATACGTCCGTATCTATACGAACGGTCTACACAAGCACGTATGCTTTTTGAACATATCGCAATTGTGCTGCCATCACTTACAGTATGATAATAAAAGTTATTACAACACCAAATTCACGCAAAGAAATTATTGAAAAAACAGGAGAGAATATGTGGCGTATCCATGTAAAAGAACCTGCAGAACATCACCGTGCCAATGCTCGTATACTTAAAATCATTGCACAGCGATACAAAGTTTCAAATACAAAAGTATTCCTAATGACAGGATATCATTCTCGGTTTAAAATGATACATATTGCCAGTTAATCAGTAAACAATTATGCATAAAATATTTACGGTATATCCAAAAGATTTAATTGATACAGTTCGTAAACTCGCAGTCAAGCAATTTATTCCTCTTGAGCGTGTGCTTGCTGATCGTGTTAATGACGCACAATTGTCACTGGATGTTAATAAAGACACTAAACGTCGACATGGCCGTATTTTTAATGTAACTGGTAATATGATTGTTGAAGGTAAACATTATAATATTACTGTATCGGCAGAAACATTGGAATTAGCACTTGATAAAGTGTCTAACGGTTTAATTAAATTAATACTTCGTTCTCATGGCAGAGCAATGCGTTTATTACGTAAGGGTGGAGCAAAAATAAAGAAATTGTTGCGTTTTGGTCATCAGTAATCAGAATTATAATTCTACGTCCCATCTGGTGTGAATAAATTCGTCATATGTTTGTTCTCTTTTCCCGTCTGGAGTAACTCGCTTTATTACAAATAGCTTATTCTCATATGTAGCTTTGTTTACTTTTACACGTATACGTTTTTTATTACGAGTTGCATAAAAATATGTACCTGACCACTCAATATAAGAACGGTATTTATTCCATTTTGTGTATGCCGTATCATCATGTGATAAACATCCACCATTTTTTTGCATTTTTGGTGCATACGTCGCTTTCTGCTCATTTTGTGCTGTAGTAGATACGTTTCCGTTAGCGATTATCGGTAGGTATTTATATAAAAGAGTTGCACCGGCGTTTATAAGTCTTGGTCGTAATTCTCGTACAGTTTCTGTTGGTGAAATTATTACATGAGTTGTTGCAATAATGTCTCCAGAATCAACTGCAAGTGCAACATATTGTAATGAAACTCCTGTTACTGTTTCGTTATTCATTATAGCCGTTTCAACTGGAGATGCACCACGATATTTTGGTAAAAGAGAATAATGTATATTTACTATTCCGTAAGGAAAACTTTTAATAAGAATCTCTGGAAAAATCTTTCCATATGCGACTACAACCGCAAAATTACAGCTATATGCTTTTAATGTATCAATAAATTTAGGAGTTATAGAAACTGGAGTAAGCGTTGGTATATTGAACATCCGTGCCCATTGTGCTACTGGGGTTTCATTTATAATTAATCCACGACCACTTGCCGCTGGAGGATTGGTCACTATAACTACTGGTATAATTCCAACACCGCGTAAATGTTCAAGTGTATCACGAGCAGTGTATGGCGTTCCAAAGAAAACAAATGGAGGAATTATATTAGTGTTAGTTTTATTATTTTTCATTATGATTAATACGGTAAAGATTATCTGTACGGTCAATAAAAAGTATACCGTTTAAGTGATCAGTTTCATGTTGAAATATTTGTGCCAATATACCACCACCACCACGCTCAAATTCTTTTCCTTCAATTGTGTAAGCATGTATTTTCGTACGGTTATGTCTATGCACTTTCCCATATATTCCACGTACTGATAGACAACCCTCCTCTATATCTTCCTCTTTATGCGAGCTGCGTATAATTTTTGGATTGATATATACACCTACTGATGAAGCAGAAAGTGTTCCATCATCGGATATAGTTTCAACAAGACGATCATATCGAACGATAAAAATTCGGTATAATATACCAATTTGTGGCGCTGCAAGTGCAACTCCGTCTGGTTGTGTATCAAGGACAAGTATCATTTCGTTAATAATATCTGACAATTTTTTTGTTCCAAATACTATTTTTGGTACAGATTCCGCTGTTTGACGAAGCACTACATCACCAACTTGTCTAATAGCGCGCATATAGCTTACTGTATCATTTAGATTCAGTTTGTACATATATTTTATTTATCCACAGATACATATGTTACAGGTTGCAGAATATATAGATAATCTGTACACTAACTATAGATATCGCCTTATACTTTGTGTTGGGTATGTCTATATTGTCGTATTATAGATTTTAAAAACTTGTTATTATTAATTATTACATATATGAAAAAATATATTATTATTTCAGCGACCGCAGTTTTCCTGATACCTTTCTTGACACTTGCGTCTCAATCAATGAGTAATATCTCAGATGTAGGAAGTTTTATTATAAATATCATAAACGGTATTTTTGTTCCTGTTCTTATTGCTATTGCGTTTATTGTATTTATATATGGAATTGCCACAGCCTTCATTTTTAACGCAGGTGATGCAGAAAAAAGAAAAGAAGGTAAGAACATAATGGGATACGGTCTTATAGGCTTTTTCATTATGCTGTCAGTATGGGGTCTTATATTTATTCTTACAAATTCTGTGGGTCTTAATAACTCAGTACCATCATTGCCAACCTCTGTGCAGGTTACTCCATAATAATCTGATGAACCTATAACTAAGACACAGCAAAATTATGCTTATAAGCATAATTTTGCTGTGTCTTAGTTGAAATATTATTTACAAACTTTGTAAATAATATTTTTGTAAGGAAAAAAGTGTATAATAAATAATTATGACTACAAGTACAATAAGTTTTGAATCACTATTGCACGGTATTATAATTCAAATTATCAATCCGATAATTCTCTTATTATCTGCTTTTACTCTATTATTGTTTTTATATGAAACATATCAGCTCATTCACAACACTGATAGCACTGAGCATGAAAAAGCAAAGAGAGGAGTTTTATGGAGTTTTATCGGTCTGGTTATTATCTTTAGTGTGTATGGTATTCTACATATTGCGACTGCAACATTCGGATTATCAACTGTAACGTCAATAACATATTAATTTAACAGCATCACATTTTTATATGAAAATGATATACTGCCAATTATGTCAATACAACATTTTATTCTAAAACAATACGCTAAGTTCAAAATGAAAAACGTGCCAGAAGCTCAGCGTGAGCAGGTACTTGGATTCGTTGAAAAAGACCCAAAACTTTTCAAAAAAATAGGTAATGAAATTGAACGTCGTACTAAAGGCGGTGAATCACAAACAAAAGCGACGATAGAAGTTATGAAAAAATATCGTACAGAGATTTCTGATTTAATGAATAAATAATGCGTATATGTTTTTTTTGATTATTATTTCTGCTGTTTCTGCAGTGTATATATTAAGCGCTTTATTAGGTGCTTCAAGTATAACTGTAGCGCAATGGCAATATTTACGTGCCCGTACAGATGGACGTATTGATGAAGGTGAGCGAGCGCATCTTAATACACTTTTCTTTTCACTTAGATACGCGTTGGTTATTATGGTTATCGCACAGTTTATCCTCGGAATACTTCTCTTTATAACACCACACATATTTACAACGCAATTTATTACAACGTATTTATTTGAATTGAGTATTGCAATTATTTTGGTCGTTACTTCATGGCTTCGTTTTCATGGGCGTATTCCTTTTTGGGCGGGCTCGGCTATTTCATTTGTAGGTTGGTGGTATCTTGCAGAAATCAATTTAGGATATATCACCATAACAAGTGCTGGTTTTGCTTTTATCGGATTCATAATCAATATTGTTCTTGTCACGGCACTTTTTACAGCAGCACATTACTTGGTTGATAATTTTATTCATCATACATAAATACTTATTTATATAAATATGCTATCTATTGGAATTGTTGGTCTTCCGAACGTTGGTAAATCAACGCTTTTTAATGCGCTTACAAAAGGTAATGTACCGGCAGAAAATTATCCATTTTGTACTATTGAACCGTCATCAGGAGTGGTGAATGTTCCAGACACACGCCTAAACAAACTTTCAATATTTTCACAAAGTAAAAAAACAATTTCTTCAGCAATAGAATTTGTTGATATTGCCGGATTAGTAAGTGGTGCATCAAAAGGTGAAGGACTTGGTAACCAATTTCTTGCACACATTCGTGAAGTAGATGCAATTTTAGAAGTCGTTAGGTTCTTTGATGATACAAATATCATACATGCATACGAAGATATTGATCCAGTGCGTGATATTGAGGTTATCAATTTGGAGCTTGTTATTTCAGATCAAGATCAAGTTGCCAGACGGAGAGAAAAACTTGTACGCGATGTACGAGCTAATGTATCCGATGCTATTGTAGAAGACGACATACTTACACGCATTGAACAAACACTTGCGTTAGGTAAACTTGCATGCACGCTCGTACTTACTGTTGAGGAAGAAGAACATATTAAACATCTGAATTTACTTACAAAAAAACCAATTTTATATGCATGTAATGGAAAATCCGGTGGACATAACATTAATGAAGCCGCAGATGGACGTGCTGAAAAAGCATACGAGCTTATAGCATCACTTAATTCAGAAATGGTATACGTTGATGCATCAACAGAGAAAGAATTGAACGATGTTTCTGAGGAAGATAAAACAATGTTTCGTCAAGAATTTGGTGTACAAACAGATGGACTTGCTGAACTTGTTTCCGTAGCATATAAAACACTTGGACTGATAACATTTTTTACTACTGGACATAAAGAAAGTCGTGCATGGCCGGTACTTAGCGGCTCAACTGCTCCTATGGCAGGTGCGGTAATTCATAATGATTTTCGTGATAAATTTATACGTGCAGAAGTAGTGCAATGGGATAAATTAATTAAAGCAGGTTCTTGGAATAGTGCACGTGAACAAGCATTAATTCGTACAGAAGGAAAAGAATATATAGTAAATGATGGAGATACTATGGTTTTTTTGCATAGTTAATATTTTGATTTAATATATTAAAAATTTACTACTTTTCTTATATAAAATATAGACATTATTAATTTGGCGCTACATATAAGACAGTATCATAGAACGATAGATTAAATTATACGTTTCTACACAGAGTATCGTTTATTTTTATTATGTAATATAATAAAAATATATGAATTATAATAAAATAACAGTATCAAATAAACCACCACAATTTGTACGCTGGGCACTTCTTGCAGCCATTGTAATTGTACTTAATGTATTTTTTTTCGTATTTCAGCAAACGGTTTTTCCTTCTCCAAAATACAGTAATTATTGTCCCACTCCTTCGGTTACTATAACAAGTGCTGACGCATGTAATAAGCAGGGTGGGGAATGGAAAACTCCACCACCTTCATTTCAATTCAAGCAACAAAAAACAATAACAGGATACTGTGATTATTATACGAAGTGTCAACCAGCGTATGAACACGCTAACGATACACAACATGTTTATGCTTTCATACTTATGGTAGTGCTTGGTATTTCAGCACTTGTTATAGGCTTCTTGCCGATTGGTTCTTCTATTGTTTCTGCAGGTCTTTCATATGGAGGTGTGTTAGCACTTATAATTAGTTCTATGCGATATTGGAGCAATGCTGGAAGTTTGCTTCGTTTGGGTATTGCTACAATTGCACTTACAATATTAATTTACATAGGAATACATAGTTTTAAAGATAAACAACCTAAGGATGTAAATACTACACATTAATGTAATGTATATTCAATTATGATAACTCGTAAATATGATCATAAAAATATTGAAATTGCTGCGCAAGAAAAATGGCGCGTAAATAATATTTTTCAAACAGATCTCTCTGACACCACTTTAGACCCATACTATCTTCTTGTTGAATTCCCATATCCATCTGGAGATTTACATACTGGACATTGGTATGCATTTGCTGTAACTGACATATATGCTCGTATATTGCGTATGCGTGGTAAGAATATTTTATTTCCAATTGGATTTGATGCATTTGGTCTTCCTGCAGAAAATGCGGCAATAAAACATGGAATTGACCCAAAAAAATGGACATATGACAATATGGCACATATGCGTACGCAACTTAAATGTATGGGAACTTCTTTTGATTGGTCAAAGGAAGTTGTTACTTGTGATCCAAATTATTATAAATGGACACAATGGCTTTTCACAAAACTATATGAACATAATCTTGCATATCGCGCGAAAGCACCTGTTAAATGGTGTCCAAAAGATAAAACAGTACTTGCTAATGAACAAGTAATAAATGGTCATTGTGAACGATGTGGTACGGAAGTGGAAGAACGACGTTTAACACAGTGGTTTTTACGTATAACAGACTATGCTGAGCGACTTTTCCATGGTCTTAAAGATTTACCGTGGCGTGAAGACATAAAAGAAGCACAACGAGCGTGGATTGGAAAGAGTGAAGGAGCATACATAAATTTCCAAGTTGAAACGGATATTCCCTCGCAAAATTTACAAAGTCAAACATTGGAATCTATTAAGGTATTTACTACACGACCAGATACTATATTTGGTGCTACTTATGTTGTATTAGCACCAGATAACTTTATGGTTGAAAATTTTAGTAAATATATTACCAATTTAAATGCTGTTAAATTATATGTAAGCGCAACTGTAAAAAAGACAGAACGTGAACGAAGCGAAAATAAAAAGAAAACGGGAGTTATATTAGAAGGTATTTTTACTATTAATCCTGCAACTAAAGAAAAGATTCCAGTATATGTCGCTGATTATGTACTTGCATCATATGGTACTGGTGCTGTTATGGCAGTGCCGGCGCATGACGAACGTGATTTTGAATTTGCAAAAATATATAATCTTTCTGTACGTACTGTAATCAAAAATACTGATAATACACAACATGTTATAACAGATGCCGGTGTTTTAATAAATTCAGGTTCGTTCTCAGGACGCAATAGTGAAGAGGCGAAATGGGATATTGTTGCAGCTGTAGGTGGTAAGCGTACAACACAATACCGTATTCGTGACTGGCTTATTTCACGACAACGTTATTGGGGTTGTCCAATTCCAATCGTGTATGACCCACAAGGCAAACCACATACTGTGCAGGCAGAACATCTTCCATGGAAATTACCAGATGATGTTGATTTCAATCCAACAGGCAAATCACCACTTGCAACATCTTCAGAATTAAAAGAACGCGTTGAGCGTATTTTCGGTAAAGGATGGACACCTGAATACGATACGTTTGATACGTTTGTGGACTCTTCATGGTATTTCTTACGATATCTTGATTCAAAAAATGAGAATTCTTTTTCAAATACGACAGTTATGAAAAACTGGACGCCAGTTGATCGTTATTCTGGTGGTAGTGAACATACAACTATGCATCTTTTATATGCACGTTTTTTTAATATGGCGCTATATGATCTTGCTTTAGTACCGACACCAGAACCATTTAATGAACGATTTAATCGTGGACTTATTATGGGTCCTGATGGACAAAAAATGAGTAAATCGAAAGGAAATGTTATTAATCCTGATAAATTTGTTGAAAAGTATGGAGCAGACGCAGTTCGTATATATTTGGCATTTATCGGTCCATATAATGAAACAGGTAGTTATCCATGGAATCCAGACGGAGTTAAAAGTATGCGTCGTTTTCTTGAACGCGTATATGCACTTTCAGAGAATGTAAAAGATGATTTACCAAGTGAAGATATTATGAATATGCTCGCAGAAACGGCAGCAAAGATTTCTATTGATTCTGATCGCTTTAAATTTAATACAGCCGTGTCTGCACTTATGATTGCTTTGCGTGTACTTGAAGGTTTAAAAACTGTTTCAAAAGATGCATATTGTATATTCTTAAAACTACTTACACCATTCGCTCCTCATCTTGCCGAACATATATGGGAGCAGTTGGGACAGGAAAGTATTATTCAAACAACTTCATGGCCTGAAATGAAAACTAAACGCGACAGTAATACTATAGTTATA
This sequence comes from uncultured Candidatus Saccharibacteria bacterium, assembly GCA_964499455.1. GTDB lineage: Bacteria > Patescibacteriota > Minisyncoccia > Phycocordibacterales > Phycocordibacteraceae > C7867-001. The sequence continues at coordinate 8,726 of CAZCLC010000017.1, forward strand.
GTACAGGTAAACGGTAAACGCCGTGGCGAGCTGGCGCTCGCCACGGATACAAGTGAGGTAGATGCCATAAAAGCTGCACGTAAAATTAAAGCAGTTAATATTGCTCTTGCTGATAATACACCCAAACGGATTGTTTATATTCAAGGACGTATTATAAATTTAGTATTCTAAATATAAAGTAATTGTTTGAAATAAAATACAGCGGCGACTTTAGTCGCCGCTGGTCTAAAGTTTAATACTCTCGTGTTACAAAATGATAGAACCGCTACGTATATCGTCGAACAAATTGAATGAGAAAAGGTGCAAATGACAATGCGATTATTGTAACTGTAATTGGAAACAAATAATCCTGTATATTCTGTATATAATTTCCAAGCGTATAACCTATTCCAATAATAAATGATACCCATAACAAAGAACCGAACACATTAAAACGTACGAATCGTGAGTAATTCATATTTCCTACTCCTGCAAGAGTTGGAGCAATAGTTCTTATAATTGGAATAAATCGTGCAATTATAATTGCATATCCGCCCCATCGTTCATAGAAACGTTCTGTGCGTATAATATGGTCATGTTTAATAAGTCGTGGGTACGCATTAAAAAGTGCCATTCCACCACGTTTGCCAATCCAATAGCCGGTATTATCACCTGCAACTGCAGCAATAACAGATAAAAACAATAATAATAACGGATTAAATAATCCATGTGAAGCAAGAAGCCCAGCAGCAAACAAAAGACTGTCACCAGGTAAAAATATACCTAATAGAATACCGGATTCAGCAAAAATAATTAAAAATATACCGATGTATCCAATAGTAGTTACAAAAGTAACAGGATCAAGTGAGATAAAATTATGTAATAATTGAGACATAAATTGTATGTTCATTTAAACATGAAATACCGTATGTTGTATACTAATTAAATATGACACGATTTTTTTTACATTGGATTATCGCAACACTTACAATTTATGTAACTGCATATATTGTCCCAGGTGTACATACAACAATTATAGCCGCTTTTATCTTTGCAGTTATTCTTGCTTCTATAAATCTATTTATTCGCCCAATCATCTTACTTATAACACTTCCTTTAACAATAATTACTCTTGGATTATTTTCGCTTGTTATAAACGCGCTACTTGTATTATTAGCCGCATACATTGTTCCTGGATTTTTTGTTAGTAGCTTTTTACAAGCATTTCTATTTTCTATAATTCTTTCACTTATAAATATGTTATTTGGTGTTCGCTTCCTGCATAAGTAACTTAAAATTATATATTTTTCAAATATATTAAATCTGATTATGCGCTTGTTTTTATAATCTCCATATCAATGATATATTTGTAACTGGAGGCGGAATATGATTGTATAAGTTATATGCACGCGTAGCTCAGTTGGTAGAGCTGACGTCTTATACACGTCCGGTCCCAGGTTCGAGTCCTGGCGCGTGCACAAATACGGACTTCTTGCGAAGACAACGCAGAAGGACGGCACGCCGAAGGCGCGCGAGAAGAAGAAAAAGGCAAAAAAGGGCGTCGCGTAGCGACGAAAGCAAAGGGTGACGGCACGGCGAAGTGGGCGGTTTTGTCTAGAACCTTATGGTTCGACCCAACTT
>CAZCLC010000018.1:0-10114 GCA_964499455.1 uncultured Candidatus Saccharibacteria bacterium
CGTAAACTCTGAATGACCACTGCGAGGAGAATCCCGATGCTGGGGAGAGGATTCCTTCCTCTCCCCAAACTGCGTGTCGCCCGAGCAAACGACACGCAGGGCGCATTTACGAGGAAAAGCCAGTGCTCATAGGCATATAGGCACTTGTAACCCTATTATCGGAAATAGCCCGAGGCGGATACCGAGGGTGCCATCCCTTTAGCCACTGAACGCAAAATTGATAGAATAGATTCGAGGCACCACTTGCGAATGACACCAACTTCCTGTCTTAACAGGAAGCCGACCAAGTCCCGTTTCCGCCAATTCAATTTTTAAAAACCACCCCGAAAAACTATAAAAACTCCTCGGCTCGGAAATGTAAATTCGCTATCGCTCACTTCCATTTCTCTCGCTCTACGTCGTTTATAAAAATATGGAAAGGCGGAACGGGACGAGCGCGGAGCGCCGAGGTACGAGGCGCTGGTGGCATGAGTTAGCATTACCACGGACTCCAATGCGTACGCTAATTTGGAGTCACCATGCGCTCGGCGCGTGGGCTAGTCGGTATTTGACTCGAAGTAAGTTCGAGCAAAGGCTATAATATCCTTACAAATTGAAACCTTGCACTCGAAGAACGTCTCGTAGCATTCCGATTTGTTAGTCATTCTGCTCGAAAAAAGTTCGCGTGCAGATTACAATATCTCCACGTTATAGAAAATTAGAGAAATAAGCTTATCGCCAAAATTCCAGGACCGAGGAATATTAATGAAAATGAAATAACAAAAAGCATAAGATAGTAGTCAATATCATTTTTTAATGCGTTTTTATTTGTTAATTTAATTATAGTTGTAGATAGCATCAAAATAGAAAAAAGTATTGCTACAATCTGTGTAAATAAACCAATGACAAGAAATATTCCACCAATAATCTCAATTCCTGCTATAACAGATAAGAAAAAAAATGGAGGATTAAGATTTAGTTTTTTGAAAAATGAAAGCTTTTCTTCTTTATCTTGAAAAAACTTTAGATACCCAAAATATATAAAAATTATACCCAAAAATATACGCAAAAAGAATACTCCTAAAAATGGATAGGTAAATATATTAGTCATTTATATATAATAACAGATTTTTTCTTTTTGATTTATTTGTTATACTACATCTTAAATGCGCGGTTAGCTCAGTTGGTTAGAGCATCTCATTGACGTTGAGGGGGTCAGGGGTTCGAATCCCTTACCGCGCACAATATAATATATAAAATATGCCAAGTAAAAAAAGTATTGAATCCAGAAGATCAGAAGACATGTATATATATGGAAGACATGTGCTTGAAGAAGCTCTTACATGTGAACCGCTCACAATTAAAAAAGTATTTTTAAGTTCAACTATCCATGACACGCGTATTAATGCTATGTTGAAAAAAAAGAATATTACCGTTGTACCATTTTATGAATGTGCATCACAATTTATTCCAAAAGAAGCTGTCCATCAAGGAGTAATTGCCATATTTAACTCTAAACCACTCCTTTTATCACTTAATAAATTTTTAGATACAATCAATATTAAAACAAACCCTGCCTTAGTATTGCTTGATGAAGTGCAAGATCCACGTAATGTTGGTGCAGTTATTCGTTCAGCTGCAGCATTTGGTGCAAGCGGAGTATTAATTCCAACACATAATCAAGCTGGAATAACTGCCGGTACTGTTAAATCATCTGCAGGAATGATATTTAGAATACCGATTATTTCAATCAAAAATGTTAATCAAACAGTTCGTATACTTAAAGAACGTGGTTTCTGGATATATAGTCTTGATATGTCTGGAGATTATTCACTTATAGATGAAGCGTTTAGTGAACCATCTGTCTTAATACTTGGTAATGAAAAAGACGGGGTTCGTAAGAGGACGAAAGAATTAACGGATATTCTTATACAAATCCCAATAGAGTCTCATTGTGAATCGTTAAATGTAGCATCTGCAGCATCTATTGCGTTATACGCATGGCATAGTGCACAATTAAGACATGATAAATAATATGAATAAAAAACAAATTATTGTGTTATATCACGCAAATTGCCCAGATGGTTTTGGTGGTGCATATTCTGCATGGAAAAAGTTCGGTGATACGGCATTATATTTACCTATAAAACATGGTGAACAACCCCCTGAAAATCTTGCAGGTGCATATCTTTATTTTATTGATTTTGTATACAAGAAAGAACAAATGGATAATATCATTGCGAAGGCAGCTAACGTAGTTGTACTTGACCATCATCTCGGTGTAAAAGATATCGTCACATCTATGCCATCATATATATTTGATGAAAAACGATCTGGTAGTACGATTGCATGGAGTTATTTTCATCCAAACCTACTTGTACCAATGTTACTTCGCTACATAGAAAATGGGGATTTATATAATTTTGTATTACCACATGCGCGAGAAATTTTAAGTTATATATATACTGAACCTTTTGAATTTTTAAAATTTGATAAATTAATTACATTATTTGAAGATAAAAATGAACGACAAAAGATGATAGTGCGTGGAACATTTTATCGTAACTACCATACATATATAATTGAAAAAATAGTAAAAAACGCAGAAATGGTGCATTTTGAAGGATATGATTGCTATGCTGTAAGTACTTTAGGTTTCTTTACATCAGATGTCGGTCATATACTTGCTGAAAAGAAACCACCTTTATCACTTCTTTTATCAGCACATATTGATGGAATACGTATATCTATGCGTGGAAATGGTACCGTAGACGTTTCAAAGATTGCGCAAAAATATGGCGGTAATGGTCACCCAAATGCAGCGGCATTCTCTATATCATATAATGAACCAATACCATGGAAGCCCATTAAAAAAGATTTATGAAAATCCTTGCTATTGAAACTTCTTGTGATGAAACTGCGGTTACAATTATTGAAGGAAGTGGGGATAAAAATAAAACACAGTTTCTTGTACTTGGTAATGCATTACTTTCTCAAATAGAACTCCATCGTCCGTATGGCGGTGTCTTCCCTACTCTTGCAAAACGTGAACATGCGAAAAATATTATTCCACTTTTATATACAACATTAAGAGATGCAGGACTATTACAAAAGACAAAAAACGTATTGAAACAGGAAGACAAAAAACGTATTGAAATAGTGTGTGTGCATGAGGAAGGTTTAGCTCTGCAATTACAAAAATTTTTAGAAGAAACACAACGACCTAATATAGATGTAATCTCTGTAACAAGCGGCCCAGGATTATCACTTGCACTTTGGGTTGGTGTTAACGTTGCACGCGTGCTCGCTACTATATGGAATATTAAGTTAGTGGAAGTTAATCATATGGAGGGTCACCTTCTTTCATCTCTTGCAGAAAAAACTGATGAAAATAAATTAATTGTACATAAAGTGGAGCTTCCTGTTCTTGCATTATTGATTTCTGGTGGACACACTGAGTTGATATGTATGCGTTCGTGGCTTTCGTATGAACGCATAGGACAGACACGCGATGATGCTGTTGGCGAAGCATTTGATAAAGTAGCTAGATTAATTGGCTTACCTTATCCTGGTGGTCCTGAAATTTCAAAACTTGCAGAGCAATTACATAAAATTGCACGAACCAAACCAAAAACTAAACGTATTTCTTCCACTTCAATATTTGAACTACCCCGTCCAATGATAAACGATACAACATATGATTTCTCATTTTCTGGATTAAAAACAGCCGTACGATATATTTTACAAAAATATGTCAATCTATCTAACAACGAAAAGAATCATCTCGCGTATGAATTTGAGTGTGCTGTTGCTGATGTACTAATTTCTAAAACAAAACGAGCGCTTAAGAAAACGGAAGCTATTACTCTTGTGCTTGGTGGAGGTGTGTCCGCAAATAAACATATCCAACAAATGTTTATAAAAATGTGTACTGATGAATATAAATATGTATCACTACATATTCCTCAACTCTCATTATCTACTGATAATGCCATAATGATTGCTATTGCTGGTTTTTATAAGGCACAACGTAAATTATTCATAGATCCAAATATGCTTATAGCAAAAAGTAATGCATCAATTACAACTGACATATAAACTTTCTTTTGTTATAATAAGTATATATATAGCCATAATATGAATGATATAGACGAAGTATTTTTACAACCATATAATCCAACCACGACAGAAAAACGTATATATAACCTGTGGGAACAAAGTGGTTTATTTAATCCTGATAATATTCTTGATAATAAAAAACGTATACCCTATTCTATCGTTCTTCCTCCACCAAATGTAACCGGGCGACTTCATACAGGACATGCGCTTATGCTTGCGTTACAAGACATAATGATTCGTTTTAAACGTATGCAAGGATATCGTACATTATGGCTTCCAGGAACTGATCATGCTGCGATTGCTACACAAACAGTAGTTGAAAAAAAAATAGCAAAAGAAGAAAAAAAGAATCGTCATGACATAGGTCGTGTAGAGTTCTTGTCTCGTGTAAATACTTTTGCAACGGAAAGCCACGATACTATTACTACACAAATGAAAGTTATGGGTGCGTCGGTTGATTGGTCACGTGAAGTATTTACTTTAGATACCAAACGTAGTTATGCGGTACGAACTATGTTTAAGAAAATGTATGATGCTGGACTTATTTATAGAGGTAATCGCATTGTTAATTGGGATCCGAAAGGACAAACGACAATTTCTGATGATGAAATTATATACAAGGAACAACAAACAAAATTATATACTTTTCGCTACACAAAGACATTTCCAATACCTATTGCAACAACACGACCAGAAACAAAAGTCGGTGATGTCGCGGTAGCCGTACATCCAGATGATAAACGATATAAAAAATATATTGGTACAGAGTATAATTTTATATTTTGTGATGTACCAATGCATATAAAAGTCATTGGTGATAAAATCGTTGACCCGTCATTCGGCACAGGAGCAGTTGGTATTACACCAGCACATAGTCAAACTGACTGGGAAATTGCAGATAGACATAATCTTTCACGCACACAAATTATCAATGAATACGCGCGAATGACTGTTTCTGGTATGCTTGCTAATAAAAAAACAAGTGAAGCACGTGAGATGGTTATTACGTGGTTGAAAGAGAAAGAATTACTTGAATATGAAGAATCGCTTACTCACAGCATATCTACTGCTGAACGTACGGGCGGTATAATTGAACCACTTCCAAAGCGTCAATGGTTTATTGATGTTAAAAAAAAGTTTACCATTCAACATTCTAAAATCCCAGGCATAAAATCAAACACCTCTATATCACTTAAAGAAATGATGCTTGCCACCGTTAAAAATGGTGGTATTAATATTATACCGAAATATTTTTCAAAAACATATTTTAATTGGATTGATAACTTACGTCCATGGTGTATTAGTAGGCAAATTTGGTATGGACATCGTATTCCGGTATGGTATCGCGAAAAAGAAATGTATGTTGGAATAGAAAAACCACAAGATGATGGGTGGGAACAAGACCCGGATACTCTTGATACATGGTTCTCATCAGGTCTCTGGACATTTTCAACACTCGGTTGGCCGGATGCATGGGATGAAAAAAAAGGTGAAGCGAAACCAAAAACAGACCTTGCAACATGGCGACCAACCGACGTACTCGAAACCGGCCACGATATTCTTTTCTTTTGGGTTGCACGAATGGTACTTATGACTGGGTTTGCACTTGGTGAAGTTCCGTTTAAAACAGTATACTTACATGGTTTAGTACGCGACGCACAAGGAAGAAAAATATCCAAATCACTCGGGAATGGTATAGACCCAATTGATATTTCAGAACGATTTGGAGCCGATGCATTTCGTATGGCACTTATAGTTGGCAATGCACCTGGAATGGATATTAATCTGTCTGAAGAAAAGATAAAAGGATATAAACATTTTGCAAATAAGTTATGGAATATTGCGCGATTTATTATAGATCGCTCAGGAACAGCAATTACTTCTCGTGATACAGCAGAATCTGTTTTTACAAAGGCAGATTCAAAAATTGCTGCTGAGATGGATGCTATCGCTCAAGAAGTAACAAATGACCTTAATAAATACAGACTTCATATTGCTGCTGAAAAAATATATCATTTCGTTTGGCATCGTATCGCTGATGAAATTATTGAAGAATCAAAATCAATTTTTACTGAAGGAAACGACACGGAAAAAAAATCACGTATAATGCTTCTACATTTATTATTAGATAATTCATTACGTCTATTACATCCTTTTATGCCATTTATTACGGAAGAAATATGGCAACATACACAACACAAAAAAGAGCCACTCCTTATGACATCAGCATGGATTAACGGTTCTCATATTGTATAATAGTATATATTGTGCCTGATTTTACTATTATCATCAGTATTATTTTGGGAGGAGCGGTCCCATCTCTTGTTTGGTTATATTTCTTATTGAAAGAAGATTCGCGCTTTCCAGAACCACGAATTATTGTTGCACTTGCGTTTTTTGCAGGGATGATTGCAACTGTATTGGTAATACCGCTTGAACAATATGTTTCAGCGCATGGTATAGACGGATTACGATTGACAATTGCTATTGGAACTATTGAAGAAACAATGAAGTATCTACTTGCAGCACTTATTATATTATGGCTGCCGGTTGTTGATGAGCCACTTGATTATGTTATATATCTTATAACTGTTGCTCTTGGTTTTGCTGCGCTTGAAAATGCTATATATTTTATACATATGATATCTTTAAATAATGTAACTATCGCAGCAATAAATGACGCAAGGCGTATGATTAGCGCAACATTGTTACATGTACTTGCAACGTCTGTTATAGGTTTTGCGCTTGCGTTTTCATATAAAATGCAACCACGTGTACGAATGCTTTGGGCAAGTGGCGGAATTATACTTGCAATAGCATTGCATACAATGTTTGATGAACTTATAATGGGAAAAGGTATTGAGGCTGTACGAGCAGTATTATTTGTTTGGGTTGGTATTATTGTGATGTTATTTCTTTTTGAGGTCTTGAAACGTCGCGAAAACAAATCATTGCGTATAAATACTCATTAATTAATAATTGTTATATAATATATAGTATATGTCATTTCTTAGTAAAAAATATTCTTTATTTAATCGCCTATCTGGATCGGTCACACGTGATCCATATGACTCTTTTGAGGAAGAGAATGGTACACAGTATGCGAAGCCGGAAGAATCTGCAGTAGTACACACTGATACGCAAAATATTGTACAACAAAAAGATAAATCAGATACTGGAGAACTTCCTGTTGATGTGTTTCAAACACAAAACGATATTATTATTCATGCATTTGTCGCTGGTGTACGACCAGATGAACTTAATGTTTCTATTAGTAGAGATATAGTTGTTGTAGAAGGATCACGCAGTAAACAAGAAAAAATCACTGATCCAGATTATTTCGTTCGTGAATTATTTTGGGGTAGTTTTGCAAAAAGTATTCTTTTACCTCAAGAAGTTGATGTTGAGAATGCATCCGCGCATGCAAAAGACGGTCTTTTAACTATTACACTTCCGAAACTTGACCGTAAACAACAAACAAAATTGCGGGTAAAATCAGGATAATTTTGTGCCTGGGGTCGGATTTGGACCGACGACCCTTCGCTCTTCAAGCGAACGCTCTAACCAACTGAGCTACCCAGGCAAGTGAATACTTATACTGTTATATCATATCATTGTTTCTATACCTACTGTTTAATACTGCCAGATACTGAAGAAATCCCATTAAGTATTTGATGGAAAGTTTGAATAGGTATGTTCAAAAAGTGTAAGAATTGTTTCCATGCGGTAAATGCTTGTGTACTATTTCCTGAGAAAAGTGGTGTAAGATACATAAAATACACATACGTCGGTATACCAAGTATAATAATAAAAAACAATATACGTATAACTGTTCCATAAAAAGCATTACGACGCATCATACGTAACATACGATTATTATTTTTGGCAATTTGTAAATTCTGCTCCAATAACTTTTTTATATCTGCATCCATTATAAAATACAGTATAACATATACCGAAATCTGTAATTTATGACTGATTTATATAGATTGTTAAGTATATTAATCTAATTCTAAATATTATATTATGAAATCCATTAGTCCCCTCAGTAGGAATCGAACCTACATTAGTTCCTTAGGGGGGAACTGCTCTATCCATTGAGCTATGAGGGGCTTGTTATGCAATAAACATTAACATATAAATACTTACTTATGTAAAATAGCCGATAGTGTTTAGACACTATCGGCTATTTTACATAAATTTTTCTACGAAATACCAAGTAGTGACATAATACGTTGTTGATCAAATCCAACAATCATTTCATCATCAATAAAAATCACCGGTACTCCCATTTGACCACTTTTTTCAACCATTTCTTGTCGTTTTTTAATATCAGTTGAAACATCATAATCTGTAAAATCAACATTATGTGTTTTAAAGAATTCTTTTGACATTTGGCAGAAATGACACGTTGGTGTGCTGTAAATAACTACTTTTTTATCCATAATAAATGTCGTAAATGATTAAATTATATTTATAATATAGCTATTATAACATGCAATAATTATGTGTAACAATATATTAACTATATATAAATTATGAGTGCTTAGAACGTCTTAAATGAAGGTGTTGTATTTACAATTATTCGTGTGTCAGGGACTTCTATATAACCAGCACCGCTCTTACTACAAGAAATATAATATGCTGTCTGAGTTGTAACTCCGATACTATCAGTGACGTAGCCATTTGTCGTATTACAAGTAGAATGAAGTGATAATGTCCAAGACTTAGTTATTGTTCCTCCAACAGGTTTTTTGTTTAGCTTACATACATATCCATTTCCTCTCACAATACTTTTTGCATTTGTAAGTGTCCATGAAAGTTTGATATTAGTACTACTGTAGTTAACACGATTTGGATAAGCAGATAATTTACCACTTGGACTTATATCACTACATATACTTGCAGGTACTGATGAACAGCTTGAGTATGTATAACTTCCACTTAAATTACCGTTAGTACATACACGTACTTGAGAAAGACAAGTTGCCGGAGATATAACTGATGAATTTTTATATACAGTAATAGATGAGCCGCTTGATATTGTGCCCCCCCAAGGAAGAGTACATTGAGCTGATGCAGCTTGCACTCCATACGAAGTACCACCATTTACTTTAATCCAACCTACTGTAACTGGCTCCCATGCATACCCACTCCATTTACCATCTGTTAAATTTTGTGTAATACCATATGAACTGCCTGAAAGTGATACCCATCCATCTGATGACGAACCCCATTTAGTTCCTCCAGAAGAAAAACGCGCATAACCAGTGATTTTTCCATTTGTTAAGTTAACATTTGCCGCCCGATGAGTGGCGTCAGAAACACCAAAATAGAGCCATCCAACTCCAGAAGGAGATGATAGATTTTGTGGGTCTGGACTTGATGAAGACCATGCATATCCTGTAATAGCGCCAGTTGAGAGGTTTTCTTTTACACCATACGTACTGCCAGAAAACGAAATCCATCCAGTGTTTGAAGACCAAGCCCATCCAGTAACAGGTACAATATTACTTGCAGCATTCGTAACTGATACTTGAAATGTTTTTGATTTTCCTACCCAAAACATAGAGGTGATGCTTCCAGCTACAAATATAATAACCATAATTGTAACTAAGGATATTATGAATTTGTGTCCACGTAATGACTTTTGGTTATTGTTTATTTTTGGTTGTTGAGTTCTATTCATAGATTTGATACTAATAGAATTGATTAAGGTCCACCAGGACTGATAAATTTACAATACCATCTCGGCGTTTGTCCATACTGACAATATATTTCCCCCGGACATCCATAGGTCAATGATTCATATTGTCCAATACAAACAGGAACACTACTTCCACTTGTATTACTTGTTGATCCACCACTGGAACCAGTCGATCCAGCAGGTCCTCTGGGACCAGTTGCTCCTCTGGGACCAGTTGATCCAGTTAGTCCAGTTGCGCCAGTTGCTCCTCTGGGACCAGTTGCTCCAGTCCATCCAGTTGATCCTCTAGGACCAGTTGCTCCAGTAGCT
>CAZCLC010000019.1:0-8732 GCA_964499455.1 uncultured Candidatus Saccharibacteria bacterium
TTGGAGTTTCCACGCGCTCCGCGCGTGAGTTAGTATTTATTTTGAAAATAGGTTCTATTTTGGTGCGCCGAGAGGGATTTGAACCCACGTAGACCGAAGTCGACTGGTTTACAGCCAGTTGCAATTGACCACTCTGCCACCGACGCAATATTGCAAGTATATATTATATTTTCATTATTTCAAAATAAGCAATCGTACCTCACGTTTTCCCTTACGTAACAGTATCATAGCATTTGTAAAATCTGTTGAAGTAATGTTTTTGTTAGAATCGTTAGCAGGAACACCGTTTACATATATACCTTTTGCGGTTATGAGTCGACGAGCGTCACCTTTTGAGGTTGCCAGATTACTTTTAACAAGAACATCGATGAGCGAGTAGTTATTTGCCACATCCTTTTTTAATAAAGTAACAAATTGTGTATTTTTGCGCAACATATCACATTCTATTTTTGAGAGTTGTTCAAGAGAACGTGTACCAAAAAGCACGTCACTTACCGCCATAATCTGCGTTGCGACTTGTGCTCCGTGTACTATTTCAGTAACCGCTTTTGCAAGCGCTCTTTGCGCTTCTCGTTCATGTGGCTTCGTTCTATGCTCATTAAGCACCTTCTTAATTTCAGACAAAGAAAAAAATGTGTAGTACTTAAAATATGTCTCAAGATTATCATCTGATAATTGTATCCAAAATTGGTAAAAAGAGAGTGGTGAAGTCTTTTGCGAATCAAGCCATATAGCATTACCCTCGGTCTTACCGAATTTTTTTCCAGAAGCATCGGTTACAAGAGGAAGCGTGAACGCAAACACTTCCTTATTTTTTTTCTTACGCAACAGTTCAACACCAGAGAGTATATTTGTCCATTGGTCAGCTCCACCTATCTGCAAATCACAATTATATTCTTCGTTAAGAAACAGATAATCATATCCCTGTAAAAGTGCGTATGTGAATTCAGTATATGAAATACTTTCGTTTGGAGTCTCAAGACGGCGACGAATAGTATCGTGCTTTACAAGCTCATTTACCGTAAAATATTTTCCAGTGCCACGCAAAAAATCAATCAATCCCAGTTTAGAGAGCCAGTCTGCATTATTCACTATACGAAACGGCACAGAACCCAAAAGTGTTTTTAACTGCTTTTTATAATGTATGGTACGTGCTTGCACGATGTGTTCATTAATAAGTTGTCGCTCACCTTTTTCTCTTGGGTCTCCAATCATACTAGTCGCACCACCTATCAAAAATATAAGATGATGCCCAGCTTTCCCAAGACGCTTCATAAGTAATATTGGCGCCAGATTTCCCAACTGCATTGAATCGGCTGTTGGGTCAATACCAAGATATACAGTATGCTTGCGTTCAAATATTTTTTTTAATGGTGCTGAGTAATCTGCCAATAAATCGCGTGCTATGATTTCTTCTTCAAGATTCATATTATTGAGTATAACAAAAAAAGCCTAAAACTGTGTAATTGATTATGCTAGTAATAGAAGTCCTGTAATAGGTGCTATAAACCATAAGAAAAAATATGTTTTTGCGGCAAATAATGTATCAATCGCTGGTGTGAATGTATAGATATTACGTATAGGTAGCACATGATACGCAAGCGCAAGTAGGAAACCTGTCGTAAGAAAAGATAGAATTACCGTTCCTATATTACTTATTAGAGAGGAGTGCATATTTGTAATACGACATAATATGTTATACGAAATAAAAGAAAATAAAAGAAATAATACAATATCAGCCACAGTAATAGTATTTACCGGTATTTTTGTAAAAATATATGTAAATGGTACTACAACATATAATGCGTATCCTATATACAATGAAATAATAAATGCTACAAATCGTTCACGACTCTGTACACGTGAAAAAATAAATACAACAGCAAATAGTATAAAAATGATTAGAAAATCACCTATAAACGAAAGTATATTTGTCATTGTATGCGCTGATATAAAACTTGTTTGTAAAAATGTACTGCTCATATACTTACATATAAGTATAACCTAATATTATATTAATTATGAATTTAATTCACAAATTAAATTCATAATTAATATGGCTATTTTTTAAAGTAGTCGGTACATTATTAAATCAGTGTAATATTTAATTTATACTCCCTCGTTTTTGAGCTCATTTATAGCCTTTTTTGCGCGCATTGATAATTTTTTTGGAAGAACAACTGTAATATGAATGAAAAGATCACCATGACCTCTTTCAGTTCGTACGCCCTTACCTCGTATTCGCAATGTTTCTTCTGTATGAGAAAGTTGCGGTATTTTTACTTCAATAATTTTACCGTCAATAAGAGTTACTGATACTGCATTTCCTAAAAGAGCATCGGTTATCTTTACAGGCAAATCCATAACTAAATTCATACCTTCTTTTCTGAATACCTTATGAGGTTTTACATGTACTTTTACATATAAATCACCGGAAATACCGTTTTTAATAGCTTCTCCTTGTCTTGGCATACGAATCATTTCTTCATTATCAATTCCGGAAGGTATTGTAATAGTGATTTCTTCTTCACGGCGTAATACTCCGTGCCCACCACATATTTTGCATTTTTCAGTTGGTATTTTCCCTAAGCCGTCACAATTGTTACAAACACGTGTATTAGAAAAAGTACCAAAAATTGAATTTCGAGTTTCGTGTATACGTCCAGAACCACCACACACAGGGCATTTTTGCATCTTTGTTTCTTTTTTTGCACCTGTACCTCCGCACATATCGCACTGACTTACTTTTGTAATAAGTACCGAGCGTTTTACACCTTCAACAGCATCTTTAAAAGGTACTTCTATATCAATTGAAATATCACGCCCGCGTTTTTGTTGTTCGCCCACATTACCTCCACCAAATATGTCACCAAATCCTTGAAATATATTTGAGAAATCAAAATCGTTAAATGAAGCACCTCCTTGTGTTCTGGTAAAGTTACTAAAGTCAAAATCTTCACCTGTACTATTTCCGGCAAATGTCTGACCATACGAATCATATTCGCGACGTTTTTTATCATCTGAAAGAGTTGCGTATGCTTCTGTTAATTCCTTAAATTTTACTTCATCACCTCCTTTTTTGTCAGGGTGATGTTTTTGCGCCAGTTTACGGAATGCTTTTTTTATTTCGTCTTTCGTCGCATTGCGATTAACACCAAGTACACCATAATAATCTTTAGTCATATTCGTTGCATACTATACACTTTTTTTATGTATTATACTAATTAGTAAATTTATATAATTTTATATTATGACTTCTCTTTAAATTCAGCATCTGTTGCATCATTTTTTCCTTTTTCATCGTTTTTAGTATTATTTTCGGTAGTTTCTTTAGATGATGCACCATTGTCTTTTGAGTTTTTCATTAATGATTCACCAACTTTTGATAATGTGCTTGAAAGTTCATTTGTTGCTTCTGTTATAGATTTGATATCATCTTCTTTAAGTATTTTTTTGAGAGCGTCTGTTTTTTCTTGAACTTCTTTTTTTAAATCTTCTGATATTTTGTCACCAGCATCTTTTAAAGATTTCTCTGATGTATATACCAATTGATCAGCTGCATTACGCGCATCAACAAGCTTTTTACGGTTTTCATCTTCTTCTGCGTGTTTCTCAGCATCTTGTTTCATTTTCTCAATATCAGCTTCTGGAATTCCAGTTGAACCTTCAATACGTATAGTTTGTTCTTTCCCTGTTGTTTTTTCTTTTGCTTTCACAGTAAGAATTCCATTTATATCAATATCAAAAGTCACTTCAATTTGAGAAGTACCGCGTGGTGCAGGTGGAATACCGTCAAGCATGAATCTACCCAATGATTTATTGTCAGCAGCCATTGCTCTTTCTCCTTGTGTAACATGAATTTCAACTGAGGTTTGATTATCGGCATACGTAGAAAATATTTGTGCATGTGAAGTTGGTATAGCTGTATTACGTTCAATAAGTTTTGTCGCAACACCTCCAGCTGTTTCAATAGACAGAGAAAGTGGAATAACATCAACAAGTAAAATATCTTTCACATCACCTTGTAATACACCTGCTTGAATTGCAGCACCAATTGCAACGACTTCGTCTGGATTTACACCTTTATGAGGTTCTTTTTGAAATAATTTTTTGACTTCTTGTTGAATTTTTGGCATACGTGTTTGACCACCAACCAATACTATTTCGTTTATATCTTCCGTCTTCATATTGGCCGCTTCAAGAGCTCTTTTAGTAATATCTATTGATCTTGTAATATATTCTTCCGTAAGTGATTCCAGTTTTGCACGTGTAAGTTTCATCAAAAGATGTTGTGGTGTGCCTTCTGCACTTACAGTAATGTAAGGAATATTTATTTCTGTTTCTGTTGCTGTTGAAAGTTCCTGTTTTGCTTTTTCAGAAAATTCATCCAGTCGTTGAAGTGCCAGCGGATCTTTAATAATATCAATACCACTTTCTTTTTTAAACTCATCTGCTAAATAGTGGATAACTTTCTGATCAATATCACGTCCACCCATATGACTATCACCATCTGTAGCTTTCACTTCAATTACATCATCACCAACATCAAGTACTGATACATCAAATGTACCACCACCAAAATCGTACACCACGATTTTTTCATCTTTCTTTTTATTAAAACCATATGCTAACGCGGCTGCAGTCGGTTCATTAATGATACGTTTTACATCAAGACCAGCAATTTTACCAGCAACTTTTGTTGCATTACGCTGCGCATCATCAAAATACGCTGGTACAGTAATTACTGCTTCAGTTATTTTTTCACCTAATTTAGCTTCAGCATCTGTTTTTAATTTCCCTAAAATCATTGCTGAAACTTCCTCAGGTCTGTAATCTTTTTCACCTAACTGTACTAATACGCTACCATCCGAACCTTCTTTAATATTATACGATATGATTTCTTTATCTTTTTTTACAACATCGTCTGAAAAACGATGTCCCATAAAACGTTTTATGCCGTAGATTGTATTGTTAGGATTTGTTACTGCCTGTCGCTTTGCCATTGCTCCAACCAATCTCTCACCATTTTTTGCAATTGCTACAACGGAAGAAGTCGTACGTGAACCCTCTGCGTTTTCAAGTACTCTCGGTTCCCCGCCTTCCATTATTGCCATTGCTGAATTTGTAGTGCCCAAATCGATACCAAGAATTTTTGCCATAATAAAATAAAATTTATTAAATTAATAAATATTTAACACACATCCATACTCTGATATTGCAAGTATATACTTTCCAATCTACTACTTCAAGTATTAAGGAATATTATTTATATATGTCGCAATATACGTACTTTAGTAGGACGAATTACAGTGTCATTTATTTGCCAACCTTTTTCAAGTATGGCTGAAATTGTTTCATCTTTCGTCGCGTCATCAGTCTTGTCTTGCCCAAGTGTTTCGTGATAAAAAGGATTAAATGCTTCACCAATATTTGTCGGTATTTCTAAAACACCAAGTATTGCAAATGATTTTATAATTTGTTTTGCAATAGCATCAAAACCTTTCTGCATTTCATTTGCATTACGTGCACGTTCTAAAGAATCAAGTACAGGTAATAATGTTTTTACAGCTCTGATAATTCCAAGTATATTTGCTTTTTGATTATCTTCTTCAAGTCGTCTAAGTACATTTACATAATCTGCTTTAGCACGTTGCCAACCATCTAAATATTCTTTCTTTTCAGTATGACATCTCTTAAGTTCTTTACGTATCTTTGATATTTTACTTTCTACATGCGTATATTCTTCATCCATTTCAATTTCCTTATCAACCTCATCAATTGAATCATTTGAAATTACAATATCATCATTTTCTTTATGTTCTTTGCGTTTTTTCATATTCGAAATATGCACAAAATTTTTCTATACGGCAACATTTTGATTTTTAATAATTAATATTACTAATTATAACTTAGTAATATTTTATATAATCTATCGTTTACTCCACTGAGATGCTTTTCTTGCTTTTTTCAAACCTGGTTTTTTACGTTCTTTAACTCGCGGATCGCGTGTTAAATAACCGGCTTTTTTCAATGGAATTCGTAGTTCACTTGAAATTTTTTCTAATGAACGAGCAATGCCGTGACGAATTGCATCTGCTTGCGCAGAAAGACCACCTCCTGAAACTCGTACTGTAATAGTATATGTATTATCTTTACCTGCTATTTCCAGTGGTTCGCGTATTGTATGTTCTCGTTCATCTGTTTTAATGAAATCTCGTACAGGTAAATTATTTACTGTGATAGTAGTTTTTGCTGCTGGCGTCAGTCTTACACGCGCAACAGCGGTTTTTCTACGTCCTACAGCTGGAGTATATTTAGTATTAGTCATAATCAGTAATAATAAGACATTTCATTCTTTCTTTTCGTAATTTGTTACCTGGTATCATTCCATATATTGCACGACGAAGCGCCTCAGTTATACCTTTTTTCTCTAAAAGAGATTTCATAGAGGTTGTACGTAATCCACCTGGGTAACCAGTGTAATGCACATATTCTTTTCCAGAAATACGACGCTCCGGTATATAAAGTTTATGTGCATTTTTGATAATAACTGTCATTGGCAAAATGCGATATTTTACAAAATGTACAGATCTTTTACCAAGCATTGCCATTGCAGCATCGCTTGCAACACGACCTAACGTGCGTCCAGACGCATCTATAATATATTCTTTTGTTTCAATTTCTTCCATATATATTATATATATTACACAAAAGCAATATATGCGGTTTTTCGCCCATCGGAAGCGATTTTAGCACGTTTGACTATACGTGTATACCCACCATTACGATCTACATAACGTGGTGCAATAATACCAAAAAGTCTTTGGACACTTTGCTCATCACCACCTAATCGTGCAATTGCTATGCGACGACTTGCAACTGTCCCGTTTTTCCCATATGTTATCAATCGTTCAATAAAAGGACGTAATTCCTTTGCTTTTGCTTCAGTCGTTGAAATGCAGTTATGTGTAATTAATGAGCACGCAAGAGAACGTACTAACGCCCTGCGCTGGTTTGCAGGTCGTCCGAATGATCTTCCTTTATAATGATGACGCATAATTGTAATATAGAATGATAGTATATCGTATTTCTCTAATGATTTCCAACTATTGTTCCTTAAGAGAAAGTCCAAGTTTTTTAAGTGCTGCTTTAATGTCTTGTATCGCTTTATTACCTATACCATCAATTTCTTGTAATGTGGCTGTATTTTTTCTTATAAGACCGGCAACTGAACGAATTCCAGCTTCTGAAAGAAGCATTGCAGCACGTTTAGATATACCTAATTCATTAATTTTTATATTAGTTGAATCCTTGTTTTCATTTGTCTCTTCTGTATCTTTTTTTGATTCTTCCTTCTCCTCAACTACAGATTCTTCAATTACAGAACTTGATTCTTGAAAACCGATGATTGCTTTAAGTTGATACACCATAATTTCAATTGATTGCTCAAGTGCTTCTCGTGGTGTAATAACTCCATTTGTTTCAATGAATATACGTAAGCGATTAAAATCTGTACGATTACCAACACGCATATTCTCAACTTCATAATTTACACGTCGTATTGGTGTAAAAGTAGCGTCAAGTGCGATAGTTCCTGTATCAACCTTTTCTTTTATAATATTTTCTCGTGGGATATATCCTAATCCACGCTCAATAACTGCCTCTAATTCAAGTGATGATTTATCAGATAGATCAGCGATGTGTTGTGTTGGATTAGCAATCTCTACTTGAGATGGTGCAGAGAAATCTACTGCAGTAACTTCAGCCGCTCCTTTTACTGAGATACTAATCGTTTGTGATTCATCACCATGAAGTATGAAATGAACTCGCTTAAGATTCAAAATCATTTCCATAACTGTTTCTCGCATTCCTTCAATAGTTGCAAACTCATGCGGAATTCCTTCTATTTTTAAACTTGTAATAGATGCCCCTGGCAGTGATGAAAGAATAATACGACGCAAAGAATTTCCTAATGTATGACCATAACCAGGATATAATGCATCTATCTCATAAACGCCCTCCATTTCCTTTTCGGAAATGATTCGTGGTTTTGACGGAAGTGTAATGTGGTATTCCATAACGCAATCAAAATTACCGTGAATAAAATGACAGTACCGAACTTAAGTCACCTGCCGGATCTACTGATTCAGTGGTTGGTAACTCATTTAACCCACCTTTCATAGTATTTGGATCCCATGAAAGCCATGATGGAAGTGAATATTCTTGAAATCGTTCGATAAAATCGTTGAACATAGCACGTTTTTTGCTTCCTTCTCGTACGGCAATACTGTCATTTAAGTGTACTTGTCTTGAAGGAATCATTGTTCTACGACCATTTATTGTTAAATGCCCATGAGCAACTAATTGTCGCGCCGCACGTCTTGTCGGCGCAAGACCAAGTCGATATGCTGTATTATCAAGACGCAATTCAAGTAGTTGATGTAATACGCCAACAGCGTTAGTACCACGTGCACGCATAGCAGAACTGACGTAATTTGAGAACTGGCGCTCAGTCACTCCATATGTTACACGAACTTTCTGTTTTTCAAGTAACTGTTTACCATAGTCACTTAATCTACGTCTGCGTCGTTTATTTTTTGCCGAACGCTCTTGAGCTATCGCAAATTTTTGTGTTTGTGCTTTTTCAAATACACTTGCACCTAAACGTTTAGCTATTTTATAACGTGGTCCTGTTTTCATATATTATACGCGACGCGGTTTTGGTGGCCGCG
>CAZCLC010000020.1:0-6631 GCA_964499455.1 uncultured Candidatus Saccharibacteria bacterium
AGCTACTGGAGCAACTGGTCCTAGAGGATCAACTGGATGGACTGGAGCAACTGGTTCCAGAGGAGCGACTGGACTAACTGGCGCAACTGGAGCGACTGGTTCCAGAGGACCTGCTGGACCTACCCCATCTGGCATTAGCGGTAACATTACTACCGGCTGCCAGACGGGCAGAACCGGCGGGTGGCGATGGTACATTACTGTGAATGGCGGAATCGTAACCGGGTCCGGAGAACAATGGATCTGGGGTAGATGCTAGTCATATACCCTTATGCCGATAGTGATCTACTTTGTATAACATACTTGAGTTTTTCTAGTTTAGACTTGTATTTATAGTTTGTTAAAAAGTCAACTTTCCAAAATAGATAGATTTTATCTAATCTATTTGGTTTTCTCCGCATTCTATTTTCGTCTAATTTTATCTATCTTCTTTTCTAAACGATTTAATTTTTTGGTAATTTTGTTTAGTTCTTGATATAAAGAGTAGAACCAGTATTTATCTATATTTGTTGATACTACTGAGGGTTTAGATAGTATGGATTGATAACCAATTTTGCTTTCTTTTTTCTTAAAATATGCCTATTTTTTATAGCGTATTTTTCATAGATATCTTTTAGAGATTTTAATCCTAAATTTTTTAATTGTTGGTTTGTTAGAAGAACATTACCGATTCTTTGTTTTTGATCTTTGTTTTTTATTAAATATCTTCTCAATCTCTGTCTAATAAAAGCGTCTATTTTTTCAAAATCTTGTTTGTTTTGGAAGAGTAAATTTCTCTAAAAGTTATTAGAGAATGCATAAGTTCAGATATATATGGCATAGATAAACAAACAGTGTGATATGATAAAGACCGATAGAGAATGAATCATAAAAAAGAATACTCTATTTCCTAATTATGGTTGAGTTATTAACAATAGTAATTGTATAATATAGCTTATGGAAAAATTAAATATAAATAAAATTGGGTATGTAGTTGGAATTATCTCCGTTATATTCTTTCTTGTGTGTAGCGTATGGGGCGGTTTATTTACGTCGCCAGCACTCAAGGCGTTCCACTTTAATTTCTTGCAAATAGCTTACCCGTGGTTTGCCTTCACAGTAGCTGGATATATTATAGGATTAATTGAATCTTTCATTTACGGTTGGGTTGCGGGCGCACTTTTTGCGTGGCTTCACAGTATGGTCTGTATTAAAAAGAACGGCACATAAATTAATATAGCGTAAAAAGATAGCCAGTTCTCGTGCCGATAGATCAAGTCCAATTCTATTTTTTGCTCGCTATTATTTTGTCATACTTGTTTTCCCAACGTTCTGCGCCAGTAATCAATTATTGACAAACCCATGTTTAACTGCTAACTTATGTGTATGACGTGTCCGCAATGCGGGCATTTCTTGTTATAATTACAAGAGATTTTGTTATTAAAGGGCTTTTGTATTTTACCTATCTTATGATTGACTTAAAAACAATTAATACAGTGCTTGGAGAGTTCCAAGATCGTGGAATTAGTAGAGAAACCATGATTGACGCGATTGAAACTGCACTCGCAACAGCGTATAAAAAAGAGTACGGAAAACGTGGACAAATGGTGCACGCTGTACTTGATTTAAATACTGGAACTATAACCTTTGAACAAATTAAAACAGTTGTTGATGATTCCGTTGTGCGGCTTGAACAGAACAATGAGAGAAAAAATATAAAGACACCAACTGAAACTGATAGTGAGGAGCTTCCTTATTTTGATCCTGAAAAACATATTTTGCTTGAAAACGCGCGTCGGATGAAACGTGATGTTTCTGTTGGAGATGATGTTGTGTTTTCCCTTGAGCCTAAAGGAGATTTTGGTCGTATTGCTGCACAAACGGCAAAACAGGTCATTATCCAAAAAATTCGTGAGGCGGAAAAACTTTCTATTCTTGAAGAGTTTTCTCACAAAAAAAATGATGTGGTATCTGGAATCGTTCAAAAAGTGGAACGTGGCGCGCTTTATATTGACCTTGGTCGTACTACCGGCGTTATGCCGTACGAAGAACAAATACCCGGGGAACGATATCGTCCTGGGGAACGTCTACGTGCATATCTTTATATGGTTGATGAGGGCTTTCGTGGTGTATATTTGCGTCTTTCTCGTGCAAATCCGCAGTTTGTAGTTAAACTTTTTGAACTTGAAACACCAGAGCTCGCTGCAGGATCTATTGAAATAAAGGCTGTATCACGAGAAGCTGGAAGTCGTACAAAAATTGCTGTCGCTTCATTGGAGCCACATATTGACCCTGTGGGATCATTAGTTGGTCAACGTGGTGTCCGTGTTTCAACTGTTATGGGTGAGTTGAGTGGTGAACGTATTGATATTATTGAGTGGTCTGATGACATTGAAACATATATTAAAGAAGCACTATCTCCTGCAAGTATCATTGATGTACAGCTTATTACCTCCGAACATCGCGCAACAGTAACGGTTAGTGAAGATCAACAATCCCTCGCGATTGGACGTGGAGGACAAAATGTACGCTTAGCTGCAAAACTTACCGGATGGAATATTGATATTATTTCTACGAGCGGTACTGCAATTTCTGATATTGACTCTGCAGTAACACCTGATTCAACAAATGAAGTAGACGTTGCCCAAACTAAACCTATAACAGAATCCGTAGAAATTGCTTCTGAGGAAGAAAACAACGAGATTGACGAATCATCCGCATAAAAATTGACAAAGGAGTAACAGTAGGTACATACTTAATGACAATGTAAGAACGTGATTAAATCGTTCTTATGTGAGTGTTTGTCAATGTAATTTTTATCAAAATAATAATATAATAACATTTGTACATACTATGAATCTCTTCCATGACATAGACCCAGGAACAAAAGAATCAATGGCAGTTATCATTGAAATTCCACGTGGATCAAAAAATAAATATGAGATAGATAAAAACGTCGGAATTATTGCACTTGATCGTGTAATGCATACATCACAAGATTACCCTTTTGATTATGGGTTTATTCCACAAACCTTATGGGACGACGGTGATGGTTTAGATGTTATTATGCTTACAACATATCCTCTTGCTACGAGTATTCTGTTACATGCTCGCCCAATTGGTATAATGCATATGACCGATAGTGGTGAAAATGATGATAAATTGCTTGCTGTACCTACAGAAGATCCTCGTTTTGCAGATACGAACGATATTAGTGATGTAAATAAGCATACATTGAAAGAAATTGCACATTTCTTTACTACTTATAAACAACTACAAAAAAAGGAGGTTATTATAAGTGGGTTTGACGGAAAAGAAAAAGCTGAGGCAGCATTTGACCGTTCAGTGAAAATGTACAAAGACTCTTCTTATCATAAAGGAAAATAAGTAATAAATTGATACTCTATGGAACAACATTCTCGTGATTCCTCTCAAGTGTCAACAAAACAACAATCAGTTGGAGCAACAATTGCTATAGTTGTCGTTTTGGCAATGGTGATAATTGGTGCTTTTTACGCCTGGGGAAAACATTCACGTACAAAACAGAATACATTACAGCAAACGCAAACAACATCAACAACGACAATTAAATAATCTGATATTTTTCTTGTATAAAAAGTAATATATCGTTATAATACGGCAATAAAGAATTATGCTATCAACAACAAAACAGGAGAGAGCGTCATTTTTGATACCAATGGTGGTAGAGAAAACACAATTTGGCGAACGAGCATATGATATTTATTCACGACTTCTCAAAGAACGTGTAATATTTTTGGGTGGTCCGATTGAAAATGAAGGAGCAAATATAATTATTGCTCAACTACTTTTCCTTGAAGCAGAAAACCCAAAGAAGGATATTTATCTCTATATAAACTCGCCAGGCGGTACTGTAACTGGGACATTAGCAATACTTGATACTATGAATTATATAAAACCAGATGTAGCTACAGTGGCAGTAGGTGTTGCGGCTTCTGGTGCGGCAGTGCTATTGGCTGGTGGGTCACATTCAAAACGATTCGCGCTTCCAAACGCAGAAATTATGATTCATCAACCTATAGGCGGGGCTGAAGGACAAGCAACTGATATAGAAATTACAGCGAAACATATTGTGGCAATAAGAAACCGTTTAAATATGATTCTCGCGAAAGCAACTAAACAACCACTTTCAAAAATAGAAAAAGATGTTGATCGTGACTTTTTTATGACAGCAAATGAAGCACGGAAATATGGAATTATTGATAGTGTGTATAAAGTGAAGCAATAAGGTACTACTGTTAATAATATATACAATATACCGTGTTTTTGCGGTATATTGTATTTCGTGTTATTATATATATTGATAGTTATATATCAACAAAAAATATTTTTTGTAAAATTTTAAAATTAAAGAACGATTAAACGATGTGTTTTAGAAAAATTGGTGTAAATAAATACCTCTTTTATTGAAAATATGCATTATACTTATGTCATTAAATTTTGTCTTTATATTGCTTGCATTCTCCGGCATTGCAGGGATTACCTTAGGATACGTGTTGCGATGGCTCGTTTCTCTTGGACAACGTGGGTCACTTGAGATTGATATTAAACAACGCCTTCTTGAAGCAAAGGAGCGCGCAACAGAAATCATAAATGAAGCTGGAAAACATAGTGAGCTACTTGAACGTGATAGACTTAAAACAGTTGTTAAACACGAAGAAAAAATAGGACGTATAGAAGAGCGACTCTCTCAAAAAGAGCTTTTTCTTGACGAGCGGGAACATGATTTGGTTGATAAATCAGAAGATGTACGACGAAAAGAACAAGAACTTTTACGCGGAAAGAAAGAACAGGAAATACTCATACAAGAACGCAGAGAAGCACTCGCATCTGTTGCACATCTTACGCAGGAAGCTGCGCATAAACAACTTTTTATAGAAATGGAGCAGTTATATGAAAACGCATTGCTTGGCAGATTACAAAAACTTGAAGTAAACGGTAAAAAAAGATTTGAGGAAGCTGCAAACAATATACTTCTTGCGGCAATTCAACGAATTGGAAACGCAGTGAACACTGATGCGTTTTCTTTATCTATACCAATTGAATTAGAGAAAATCAAAGGAAAAATAATTGGTAAAGAAGGGAAAAACATACGCGCGTTTGAACGAGCAACTGGTGTAGATGTCATAATTGATGATTCACCAAATCATATTACCGTTTCTTCGTTTGACCCGCTTAGACGCTATATTGCTAAAATTGCTCTTGAAAAACTGATTGCTGACGGAAGAATACAGCCCGCAAAAATAGAAGAAATAGTAGAAAGAACTAAGCTTGATGTTGATAAACTCATAAAACAAAAAGGTGAGAACGCTGCCTATGAAGCAAATGTTGTCGGACTTGATCCAAAACTTATTTTACTTCTTGGTCGCTTACACTTTCGTACTAGTTATGGACAAAATGTACTTAAACATTCGGTTGAAATGGCACATTTATCCACGATACTTGCTGCAGAGCTTGGTGCGAATCCTGATATAGCTCGTGCCGGTGCGCTTCTACATGATATAGGTAAAGCCGTAGACCATGAGGTAGAAGGTACGCATGTTGAAATTGGAAGACGTATTTTGGAACGATTCGGTGTTGATCGGCGCATTATACAAGCAATGCAATCGCATCATGAAGAATATCCGTACGAAACGGTTGAATCAATAATTATACAGGTTGCAGATGCTATTTCTGCAGGAAGACCTGGTGCGAGGCGCGATACAATAGAACGATATCTTAAACGTCTTAGCGACCTTGAACGCCTTGCTGCGAACTTTCCCGGTGTTGAAAAAGTGTATGCAGTACAAGCCGGAAGAGAAATTCGCGTGTTTGTAAATCCGGGAAAAGTTTCTGACCTTTCTATGCATAAAATGGCTCGGTCAATAGCAAGTATGATTCAAGAAGAGCTTAAATACCCAGGAGAAATAAAAGTAAACGTAATTCGTGAAAATAGAGTGGTTGAATTTGCAAGATAAATTCGCTTTAATTCTATCAGATGAAAATAAAAAAACATTTTATAGGATAAAATATAGATATTGTCAAAACGTGTTGTTTTCCACTATATGACCATTTAGGAGTTGCAAGAAATATGGTATTGCATATACTTTTTATAGACTCTAATATGTAGAGGAATTATTATTAAAACATATTCTTAATTATGAACAAAGCAGATATCGTAGACAAGGTGCGTGAGACACTCGATTCAACAACTGCAGATGCAAGTCGTGCTGTAGAAACAGTTATCACCGAAATTACATCATCACTTAAAAATGGTGATGAGGTTTCTATTTCAGGACTTGGCATCTTTTCAGCAAAGACACGCCAGGCACGAGAAGGACGTAATCCTCGCACAGGAGAACCGGTTCACATACCAGCAATGCGTGTACCTAAGTTCCGTGCAGCTAAAGCTCTCAAGGACGCAGTAAAATAGTTTCTATTATAGATTTACAGCATTAATGCTGTACACCCGCCCGTGCGAAAGCACGGGCGGGTGTTTTTTATATTATGACAACACTACATCATAGCGTATCTATTTTAGATACCTTCGTTTTATAATCTTTTCTGGCAAATAACTTTCCGCATCATATTTTTCATATCCTTCACCATACTGTAAATCCTTCATAAGTTTTGTTAC
>CAZCLC010000021.1:0-5195 GCA_964499455.1 uncultured Candidatus Saccharibacteria bacterium
TCCCCTGATAAGGGAGAGGTCCCAGGTTCGAGTCCTGGCACTCGCACAAAATAACTAATCGCCTTTCTGTGAGAGGCGCTTAGTTATTTTTTTATTTAGATTCAAAATAAAAATAAATGGGTGTTAAAAAATATCATATATAAAGCATTTATTTTACCAAAATTATCGTATAATATAAAATATAATTAGCTATGCTTAAAGCATCTAATAAAGATAAAAAGCGATTCAGATCATGGACAACGTGTAATGGTGGATATATTTATCAAACCAAGAACACCAAAATGGAAAATGCAAGCATTGGAAATAAATGAGACGGAATAGTATTTTGCCATATACAAAAGTGAGCGATATCCGCTTAACAACAAGATAACAACAAGTAATATTTTGCAATTTTGTGTACCACACTACTAATACATGTTATCCACTATAAAATATTTTAAACACTGATTATGTTGCTGTGCTTGCTATACTAAAGAAATATGAAAGACATTTTTATATTAACGGGTATCGCACTTGTAGCATTTGCCGTAGCGGGAGTGTTTTTTATGTTTGGAATGGGACAACAGCATACTCACGCACCTGTATCAGAAAATATACCTTACAGTAAAAACATATCGCAATTACCACACATGATAGCACAAGGTACAAAAGCACCAATAAATACTCGTATAAACTATCTAATAAACAGTAGAAGTAAATTGAAACAACTATGGTCACTTATTTATGAAAGTAACGCCGTGCCAATTCCATCTATTGATTTTTCAAAATACAATGTTGCCGCTGTGTTTGCTGGAATAAAACCGACAGTAGGTTATTCCATTATGATAACCAGTATACTAGATACAGCAAAAAAACAAATTGCAATTGTTACTATTACTCATCCGGGTCCATCTTGCACAGTTGGGCCGCCAAAAACAAGTCCATATGAAATTGCACTAATACCCAAGCCGACACTTCCACTTTCACATACTTACATTATCAAGACAAGTTTTTGTAAATAATAAAAAGTATTTACACTATTTTAGTGTAATTGTATTAATATGACATTTTCAGAACATTCATTTTGCGATATGAATGTTACTGTTATGGGTCTTGGTCTTTTAGGGCGCGGTGTTGGTGATACGCGATTTCTTGCAGAACACGGCGCAAATATAATTGTAACTGATTTAAAATCATACGATGAACTCATTGAGTCAGTTGTACAACTTAAATCATTTCCAAATATTCGTTTTGTACTTGGCGAACATCGTTTTGAGGATTTTCGTAATCGTAATCTTATACTTAAATCAGCTGGTGTACCAATTGATTCACCATATATTGCCGAAGCAAAAAAACACCATATACCAGTTCGTATGAGTGCTGATATATTTGCGGAAATTGCACGCGTGCCAGTGATCGGTATCACTGGCACGCGTGGCAAGTCTACAGTTGCGCATCTTACTTATGCAATACTGCGTGCTGCCAACATTCCAACAGTGTTAGGAGGTAATGTGAGGGGGGTTTCAACACTCGCATTATTATCAGAAATAACATCATCATATACAGCAGTACTTGAGCTTGATTCATGGCAGTGCCAAGGGTTTGGTGAAGCAAAAATAAGTCCGCATATTGCGGTGATTACAACATTTTTTCCAGACCATTTAAATTACTATAAAGGTAATATTGATACATACCTCGCTGATAAAGCGAATATTTTTATAAACCAAAAATCAAATGACACACTTATATTAGGAAGCCAAGCAGCTAATCTTATAGAAGAACAATATAATATGCGTATTAACGCAAAGACGATTGTTACTGATATAACAGATTTACCATCAGAGTGGAAAGTATTTATGCCTGGAAAGCACAATCGATATAATGCCGCGCTCGCGCTTGCAGCGTCTCGTGCGATCGGAATTAAAGATATTGTAAGTCGTAATGTAATAGAACAATTTGTTGGTGTTCCTGGTCGACTTGAAATTATTCGTGAAGTAAATGGAATAAAAATTTATAATGATACTACAGCGACTACTCCGGAAGCGACTTTAGCTGCTATCTCTGCTTTAAACAATAAGCCTCGTAAAAATATCATCTTAATTATGGGTGGGGCAGATAAGGGGCTCAATATGAGCGTATTAATTTCTAAACTTATAGAGATGAAACGAGTCATTTTAATTTCCGGCACCGGCACACAGCGTATTATTTCTGAATTTTCAGATTTACCGGTTTTTAATAATTTGTCATTAGCAGTTGCTGATGCGTTTAAGCATGCTGAATCTGGCGACATTATTTTATTTTCACCGGCGTTTGCTTCATTTGGGATGTTCAAAAATGAATTTGATCGTGGTGAGCAATTTAATAAGATTGCTAAGGTGTTACCATAGATATAAAATTATGACAGATACAGATATTATTATTTTACAAAAAGAAACGTATATAAAAATGATAGAAAATAGTCCAGGGACCAAACTTTTTAATTCAATTATGGTTCAACACAAAGATACAAATATTATTGATGATATTTGTCACGATGGAGAGTTTTCGTGCGCATTTTTTGTTAGCAGTGTGCTGTGTCTTACTAATTATCTTGGAAAACCGATAGCTACCGTTACTTCACTGCGAGAGCATCTTGAAAAGAGTGGCTGGAAGCTCGTTTCAGGTGATTCAATGAAAGGAGATGTGGTTATTTGGGATCGTGTGATATTTGATAATAGTACGAATATGCACATTGGTTTTGCTTTATCGGCAACCAAGGCTGTCTCAACATCATCAATAAATCATCAAGTTGAAGTACATAATATTACATATGGTTTAGATGCACATGGTGCCCCCAAGCGACAAATAATAGCACTTCTCAGGATATGATTGGTATTTTTGACTCCGGTTCGGGTGGACTTTCGGTGTTGCGCGCGCTCCGCGCGCACCTCCCATTTACTGATATAATATATTTTGGAGATATTAAAAACGCTCCATACGGAGAAAAATCACAAAAAGAACTTTCAGCTCTTACTGTACATTCCATACAGTTTTTACAATCACGTGGTGCAAAAAATATAGTATCCGCGTGTAATAGTGTATCGGCATCACTCACTCTTTCGCTTTTTGATAATTTGAATTTTACAAGTAACCAATTCATTGAAATGGTTGAACCGACAGTAAGTAGTTTTAGAGATAGCAATGAGCGTGTGCTTTTATGTGCGACTTCTGCAACAATCAGTTCCAAAATATATCAAGATAGTTTTCATATACTTGAGAAGGACATAACGACTGTTGTCGTTCCTGATTTAGCTGGTGCAATAGAGTTTGGCACTTCGGAAAAAGAAATTGAGAAAATTATCGTACAAGCATTCGCGAATATTCGATTGGAAACATTTGATACACTTATACTTGGTTGTACACACTATCCGCTTGTTATGCATATTTTTACAAAAGTACTTGGTGGTTCGGTGCGTATTGTTGACCCAGCACAAGCAGTAGCAAAGCGTGCAGAAGAACAATTTCCAATCTCTAAAATAGAAACTGGTGCTACGCATTTCTTTATCACGAAAGATTCAATGATATTTCGCTCGCGCGTTGAGAAATTTTTTCTAAAAAGCACAACAACGGTTGAGGTGGTAGAGTATCTATAATGAAATTGCACGATATACGAAAGGCATATTTCGTCGGCATTGGCGGTGTCGGTATGAGTGCGTTGGCACAGCTTCTTATACATCAGGGCGTTACGGTATCTGGTTCTGATCGTGAAATATCACCGATGACAAAACTTCTAAAATCAAAAGGTGTTGTAGTGATAATAGGACATCAGAGTAAAAATGTATCGCCTGATACAGACGTACTTGTTTATAGTGATGCAATACCATTAGACAATCCTGAGCGTATTCGTGCTAACGAGCTTGGAATAGAACAATTTTCATATTTTGAAATGCTTGGACAAGTTTCTGTGGGAAAGCGTACAGTTGCAATTTCTGGTACACATGGAAAAACAACTACGACCGGTATGCTTGCAAAGATTCTCATTGATGCCAATGCCAAACCAACTGTAATCATCGGTTCAATCGTTAAAGATTTTGACAGTAATTATGTTGCAGGAACGTCAAATATCTTTGTTGTTGAGGCGTGTGAGTATCGTGATCATTTACTTAAACTTTCTCCTGAAGTTCTTGTTATAAATAATCTTGAGTGGGATCATACGGATTATTTTCCTTCACTTGCGGTATTACAAGAGACATTTCGTAAAGCGATTTTTAAAGTCCCTCTTCATGGCGCTATTGTTACCGATCCATCCAACCAAAACATTGCACCACTTCTTATTGGCGCGGTTGCTCCGATTATTGATTATACAAAAGAGATAGTCCCGAGTCTTACACTTCCTGGCGAATTTAATGTAAGTAATGCACGCGCCGCCGCCTCGGCGGCGCGTGCCATAATGCCAGATATTACAACTGATACTATCTCTGCTTCACTGAAAACATTTCACGGTATATGGCGTAGATTTGAATATAAAGGAATAACAAAAAACGGTGCAGATGTCTATGATGACTATGCACACCACCCAACAGCAGTGCGCGCAACGCTCAAAGCGTTGCGCGCCAAAACACAAGGAAAATTATTTATCACTTTTCATCCACATCTTTTTAGTCGTACTCGCGATCTTCTTGATGACTTCGCGGTTTCGTTTGATGATGCGGATGATGTCCTTGTTGCTCCAATTTATGCAGCCAGAGAAACTGACGACGGCACGGTTTCAAGCACAATTCTTGCAAAACGTATCACAGAAAACGGCACGCCAGCACAAGCGCTTTCGTTTGAACAAATCACAACCTACTTAAAATCTAATGCGCACAAGGGCGACACAATTATGACAATGGGTGCCGGTGACATTTACCACGTCGCTGATGCGCTCATTAAAAAATCCTAATGAAGTGAAGGTAAAAAGATAATAGTAAAATGGGTCTGACCTGCTCTGTTGAAAACATCCATCTACACAACGCCACTTTTCTGTTGGAAGATTTGCAGTTCGTCATCCAATGTTGGAAGGTATGGTTTAGGATTGTAGATACCGCCTTGGCGTACATCTTAATTAACGTCGTTGTTATGCGTTCATAACTTATCCACATTTTTTTGGTATGTCGGTTAATGTGGTGTTATAGAATGATACTATATATATAGAGTGCTATTAATAAATAGATATAAATAATTTCTCGCGCTATGTT
>CAZCLC010000022.1:0-4931 GCA_964499455.1 uncultured Candidatus Saccharibacteria bacterium
GGGTTGCCCCATACGCACCTGAAGCGTACGCGTATACCAATTCCGCCACGTGCCCGCATACCGAATCTACTGTGCCATAAAAATACATCTTTTGCCAGTATTTTAGATAATCTTGTAATATATACATTCACTATAAATATTATTAATATCATTCTAAATAAGTTTTTGAATGTGCCCCTGCGAGGAATCGAACCTCGATTAACGGCTTAGAAGTCCGCAGTTCTATCCATTGAACTACAGGGGCAATTATGCTTCTACAAACAAGTCAATATGAACACATTTATCATACATTGATATTCAAACACAAAACATAATATAATGCACCTTAAATTATCATCAATATATTATTGCGATGGGTCCGTAAATTTAGCTAAACCGGATTCATATGTTGCTTGTGTACTGGCACGTCTACTAAAAATCGTTGATACATGTTGTATTGCGTTTGTGTCAATAGCAGACATTGCAGATGTTGTAGTCGGATATGCAACGGGTATTACTATACTACTCTTGAAAAAAGAAATATTCCATATAATTTCAATTATAAATATACCCGTGCCAATCGTAACAAGTATAAACCAGTTACGTATCACCAACGCACGACCTTTTAAAGAAGTTATATGTAGTGTATATGATGAAATAGTGCGGTGAAAAAATATCATGGCGTTGTACGTATTATGGTTGACCCAACAAGAAATGATACATTTGCGGTCCATTGCGGATTCTTAATATATTCTTGGTTGGATGTAGGTTTATGGGTATTGATAGGAATCATACTTGTCATTATATAATATGGCATAGTTTCAATAGCACCAATAGTATTCATAACTGAAGCGAATGAACCACTAATAGTAACAGACACTGTAAGCATAGGGTGGGTCGTTTGTGTTTTTGGAAAAACTGACACAACAGAAACTGCCGCTCCAGTAGCACGCCCAATTGCTTCAAGAACATTTAAAAACGTAACAACGGTTGAATCAGATATTATATATTTATTCATCGTTGTTTCATCATTAGTTAAAGATGTTAATGTTGCACTTTCGGTTGTAATTTGTGCTAACAGTATCCGTTTTGCATGAACATCTGCTTCAAGTGTCGCAACATTTCGTCGCAACACTTGCACTGATGTATACCACCACCAATACCCACCAGCAAAAACAACAAGTATGCCAATAGCTATACTAAATAAGATAAAATTGTGACGGTAATTATTCATGATGAAAAAGAGCCTGTAATTATGATTGTAAATGTAATATCGGAATCTTTAGCGTATGAATTTACAGGCAGATCAACAGAATTAATATGACGATTTGTTTGTAGTTCTTGTTGATACGTATGTAGCGCTTCGCGTGTCTGAGCCATACCAGATAGAATAATTTTCGCCTTTTGCTTTTTGCTCGGTGTAGTATAGGTTATGCTATTAATAGTAACGTCATGATGTGTAATATTAAGAATATATTGAATCGCAGCGACTCCAGATGGTGTATTATCAAGTGTTTCAAGAAAATGTACATTTTTATTTAAAGTTTTAGTTCGTGTATTTATGGCTTGGATATTGCGTGATGCAAGTTTTGCAGAAAATTCACGTTGTAAGTTTTGCAAATTGTAATACTTAGTTTGTAAATAATTATATGCCGGAAACAGTAATACCATTTGTGTAATAATAAGTACTGAAAATACTATTGCACTGACCGTTGCAAGTTGAATTAAACGCTGTTTGCGCAACATATGCACACGAGAAGGAGGCAGTAAATTGATGGGTTTAATTCGCATAATCTCTGAGAGAAAGTCCTATGGAAGTCGTATAAGCAAATGATTGTGCATAACCAACTGACGGAAGCCATATATCACGTGATGTAAAATTCGTAAATACGTCTCCAAGAGTAACAGGTATATGTAAATCACTTGCAAGATACTCAGGCAACCCGCGTACTGTTGCGTTTCCGCCAACTAAAACTGCACGTGTTACAGGTGCAAATAGTTTGTTTGCACGTGCTCTGTTTTGCCAATATTCCAAACGCTGTTTAACTTCTCCACGAATTGCCGATGCAGTTAAGAGCATGGCGGCAAGATAATCTTCTTTGTTTCCAGATGATACAATACCATGTTCAATTTTTATTTTACGCGCCTCTTCTTCAGAAACACCAAAATATTTTTGTACGGCAAGTGTGAGTGCATCACCGCCGACTTCAATTGTGGTTGCAAAACGAGGAAGTTGTCGTTCAGCGATGATAAGTTTTGTGGTTGTTTTACCTATATCAATAATAAGTACTGTTTCGTCTGTACGTGCCGGTAATAGTGCTCTGGCTGAAGAAAACATTTCACTCTCAAATGACATTGGTTCAATATCTGCTTCATCGCATACGTGTAGCATATTTTCAACGACACGCTTCGCATAGCCAACACCAACAACAAGCATTTCGCCACCAACAGCGCGGAGTGGCATAATATCAAAAATGACTGTCTCTGGAGGAAGTGGTACATATTCATCAAGGCGTTGCTCAACGGCGGTCTTCCACTCTTCTTTATTTTTTCCTTTTACCTTCAACTCAAAAAGATACGATTTTAATTCAGGTAATGATAAATGTGCAGCTTTGATAGAATGATGTTTTATAAGTGTTTTAAGAGTGTCAACAACCTGTTGTGGCGATATAATACTTCCTTTATTAATTACTCCAACCGGAAGTGCTGTTTCGGCAAATGTATCTACTTCAAGTCCGTGTATGTATTCTTTAACACGCACTGCTTTTATGCTGCTTGTAGAAATATCAATGCCAGTAGTCGGCGAAGCTAAATATGCCGGTGGCGGAAAATTTACTCGAAAGAAACGTGAGATAGATTGCTTAGACATTATTATAAGTATAACCCGATAAAACGTACGAAAGAATTATTTTGTATACCAGATGTGCATTAATTCTGTGTTAATTCGCCAGAGTGCCTGGAGATACAGAATGATGTGGGGTTAAAAACGCAAATGACTCCCCTTTTCCAACCGCAAACAACATACCGTTTGATTCAAGACCAAAAATTGTACGCGGTACAATATTAGTAACAAAAGCAAATTGTTTCCCAACAATCTCTTTTGGATCCGACACATACTCAACAATACCAGAAATAATATTCCGTGGTTCTTCTTCTCCTAAATCAACACTTAGTTGTAATAGTCTTTGAGACTTGGGTATTGTTTCAGCCGAAAGTATTGTACCAATACGAATTTCAATATTCCGTAATTCATCAATTGTGATCATAATGAGAAAGATAACTAGTAAGTATAAGCGCTGCAGCCGCAGCATCAACTGGATAATGTTCTGTCGTACGTACACCTGTTGGCAACCGTAGTGCCTCTTGTGTCGTAAATATTTCCGGTTCAAAAAACACTGGGATATCAATACGTTTTTTAAGTTTGTCAGTAAATATACGTGCGCTGTATGCGATTTTATTTTCTTCACCGTGAAAATTTTTTGATTCACCCATTACCACAGCGCCAACAGTATATTTATCAATGATAATACATATATCATCCAAAAGTGTTTGATTATTTGGTAAAATTTTATGAGGGAAACCCATTGTTGCCATCTCATCAGACATTGCAACACCGACTTTTTTACTTCCGTAATCTATGCCAAGATAACGCATTTCATTATCGTAACAAACTATGAGTATATATGCTCGCTTCGTATACAGCTTTTCTCATGGTATGCTCTTGCACGTATGAGTAGATCACTAATAATTATAAAAATACGTTGATGATTATACCGCATACAGTAGATAAAAGTGATGAGCAATAAATGTAGTATACATAATTTGGAGGGGTGACAGAGTGGTCTAATGTACCGGTCTTGAAAACCGGAGTCTGGGCAACTGGACCGTGGGTTCGAATCCCACCCCCTCCGCCAAATGAAAACTAAAAGTTTCACTTCTTGTGAGCAATAGAAAACCGCTTGTGCGGCTTTTGTAAAGAATTCAAAAAAACATGGTATAATTAGGCTCTAATGGGTAAAATACATATTTCTTCAAAAAATCAGTCTGGGGGTGAAACAACTGGAGTTAAAAATATAAATAATACTAATTATTGTATCCAAAAAGGACGAAGGCAGGGGTTTTTTGCAGCGCTAGCAATTGCTATTTTGGTAGAGATTATTATGAGATTATTTTTTTAATTATGAACGATGTATCACGCACCAGAATAGTTTCATGTTTGGCAAAATGCAGATACCAAAGTAGTAGATGAAACAAAGGTGTCTGACTACCATTACTTTTTCTTTAAATCCTAAATAAATACATGAGTTATGGACCAATAAAACATAAAATTAAATCAGGAGAAGAGCATTTACAACTTAAACAAAAGAATATACCATTTAGATTGTTAGATTTTTGGAAATGGAGTGTTTCCGACATTGTAAGTAATGCAACAAGAGGAAGGTTTGCTGAATTTATCGTTGCAACTGCCACAAATATTGACTTTGATATACCACGGGATGAATGGGCGGCATATGACCTAATCACTCCTGATAATATTAAAATTGAAGTTAAATCGGCGGCATTTATTCAATCCTGGTATCAAGAGAAGCTTTCTAATATTTCATTCTCAATAAAGCCGTCATTGTATTGGGACAGTAAGACAAATAAGCAGTCAAAAACAAAATCTAGATATGCCGATGTTTATGTTATGTGCTTTCTGTTCACTATGAATCAGAAAATTATTGACCCGCTATATTTAGATCAATGGAAATTTTATGTTCTATCAGTGCAAGAAGTTAACAACTACAAGAGGAGTCAATCATCAATCACATTGAAATCATTAGAAAAACTCACAAAATCAGTATCTTATAGTCAATTAAATCAAGAAATAAAAGATAAATGCAGTAAAATAAAGAAAGGTTTGATACAAAAAATAAATTATGAATAAACTTAACCTCACAGACAACGAAAAG
>CAZCLC010000023.1:0-4377 GCA_964499455.1 uncultured Candidatus Saccharibacteria bacterium
TCAAAAGGAATATCAAGTAATGTAGCTGATTTAGTTGAAACGGAATTCATACCATCAACAGCGGCGGTATCAAAAGAGCTGGAAGATTATGAGAATAAAAAAATAACTTTCAGCTTTAAGATGTACAATTCTAGCCAATGTGGAATTGGAAGTATTGACAAAAAGGAAGCAAAAAAACTAACAAAAAAGCTTAAGAACATGTCAGCAGTGCTTACCAAACATTTTCGCCATCAAGACTCCTCAAATATTGCCTGTAAACCAGTTCACAATTCTAATAATTATTCAGTTTTATTTACAGATCTTTCGGAAGATACTGACCTTTTAGAAGTTGACTATTCCGGTCCGGGAAGGATATTTGGGTATTTGGTTCATAATATATTCAATATAGTTGCTATTGCAAAAATACATAAGTAGGATTTATTTAAAATAAAAGGTCTGACACCTTTATTTCCAGGTCGCATTGTATGCCTTTTCCCCTCAATCTCACCATCCCCACCTACAAAAATCCGCAAAAATCCGCAAAAACCTATACACTTTTTACAAAACAATGCATAATGACGAAAAACACACATCACAATACATTTCTCTAAAAGAGCAACTGCTTGACAATAAAAATTAGAGATAGAGTATGAAGACACCATAACGCTTGGGGTACTATTGGTTGCCGAAAGGTATTTGCTAATTAACGTTATATAATTATGACTATCTCGTTATCACGCCTCGTGCGTAGCTCGGTTTTTATCGTAATGTTTTCAATTATCACGGTCTTTGCAGGCGTACTCTTTGTAAGTCAGGCGCATATGGCAGTAACTAACATCACATTAACTTCTTCAGTCAGTGGATAAAATTGTAGTGTAATAAAAGACATTATATGGGATCAAATTAGTGGAGTCTTAGGTGATACTATTTCAATCTTGCTTTCAACTGGCAGTTGGGAGGAACATTAATTGCATTTGTTGGTCATAGAACGAATTTATTTATTGCTGTTCTTTTTATATTCATATTTTTATTATCTGGACCTTTTTATAATCTCATAATGTATTTGTTTCATATATTTGTCGGCGCATAAAAATATTTTCTTGCTCAAAAGAAATAAAATACGTATTTTTTATTATAATGCAAAACAAAATGAAAAACTAAATTTCATCCACATATATATAATTCTTAGTATATTTTTGAATCTTAATAGATTATTCAACAGTAACAGACTTTGCAAGATTTCTTGGTTTGTCGACATCAAATCCTCGCTTTGTTCCGATATAATAAGCAAGTAATTGAAGTGGAATAACTGTTAAAAGTGGTTCTAACGGTTCAATTGTTTTAGGTATAAAAAAAGTATCATTTGCCAATGATGTAATTCTTTTATCTCCTTCTGTTGCAATTGCAAATATCGGTCCACCCCGTGCTTTTATTTCTTCAAGATTTGAAAGCATCTTTTCTGAGATATTATTTTGAGGAACAATTGCCATTGTTGGAAAGTCCTCACTAATCATAGCAATCGGACCATGTTTCATTTCGCCGGCACTGCAACCTTCCGCGTGAATATAGGATACTTCTTTTAATTTAAGTGCACCTTCCAATGCAACTGGATAATTATATCGTCGTCCAAGAAATAAGAAATTGTCATAATCTTTATATTTTTCTGCTAATTTTTCTATCTCATCAGATCTGTTTAAAATGGTTTGCATCTTTTTTGGAATCTTTTTTAATTCTTGCAAAAGTGTATTGTTGTATGAGTTTTCATTGGATTTAGATAAGTAAACCGCCATTAGTATTAGTATGGTTAACTGCGATATAAATGCTTTAGTAGAAGCAACACCTATTTCCGGTCCGGCATGATTGTATACTCCAGCATCCGTTTCTCTTGCAATAGTAGATCCAACTGTATTAACAATTCCAAGAGTGAGTAATCCATGTTCTTTTGCCTTACGAATTGAAGCTAATGTATCAGCAGTTTCTCCGGATTGAGAAATCGCTATTGCAACTGTTTCTTTTTCAAACGGCTCTTTTTGATATCTAAACTCAGACGCAAAGTGAACTTCTGTTGGTATTTTTGTTATTTCTTCAAAAAGATACTCGCCGATTAATCCTGCATAATAAGAAGTTCCGCAAGC
This sequence comes from uncultured Candidatus Saccharibacteria bacterium, assembly GCA_964499455.1. Lineage (GTDB taxonomy): Bacteria > Patescibacteriota > Minisyncoccia > Phycocordibacterales > Phycocordibacteraceae > C7867-001. Next base: position 2,115 of record CAZCLC010000023.1, read on the forward strand.
TAAAATCAATAGTCTTTTAGTTTTATTTAATTTATTAGCAACTTGTTCCAGGCCTCCTAACTTAACAAGATTTTTATTTTTGAGTCGTCCCCGTAATGCCGACAAAACAATATCTGGTCCTTCAAAGATTTCTTTAAGCATAAAATGTTCATAAGTTCCTTTTTGTGCCTGTTCCAAATCCCATTCCAAATGTGTGACTTCAGGAAAGGTTTTTTGTTTTTCAAGATTAGTAATACTGATATTATCTTTTGTTATTTCAGCAATTTCTCCGTCATTTAGATAGATTACATTTTTAGTTTTTCCAATCAATGCAGATGAATCAGAAGCTAAAAAGTTTTCACCTTTTCCAACTCCAATAACTAATGGACTAGAAAATCTTACGGCGTATAAAGTATTAGGATTTTCTGAATCAATTATTGCAAAAGCATATGTACCTCTTATTATCTTGAGTGTGCACAGAAGCGCACTATTAAAGTCTTTATTATTTTTTAAAAAATCTTCAATAAGATGCGGAACAATTTCAGTATCAGTATCAGATAAAAAATTATGCCCACGATTTTGTAAATATTCTTTTAATTCCTTATAATTTTCAATTATTCCATTATGTACAACGAAAATCCGATTCAAACAATCCGTATGAGGATGAGCATTTATTTCATTTGGTGTTCCATGTGTTGCCCAACGTGTATGTCCAATACCAATATGGCTATTTAGATTAATGTTGTTCTTTACGGTTTTTTCCAAAACCTTAACTTGACCAACACTCTTTTTTATATCAATCTTTCCGTTATTAAATATAGCAACACCAGCAGAGTCATATCCACGATATTCAAGTGTTTTAAGTCCATTGATTAATATAGACAAAGATTTCTGTTTACCTATATAGCCAATAATTCCACACATATTTACATACATTAGCAATTTTTTATTTAAATTCAACTTATATTTTGATTTTTACTTTAAATTTTTTTGAATGAGTTTATAAAAAATGTGATATTGAAATACATTAAATGTTTTTTTATGTAAGAAAATATAAAAGATATTATCTGGATCTTAGATTCTACTGGCAAGTATAGTACTTGACATATCATAAAATATATGATACTACTTTAGTTAGATTAATTAAGTAGGACTAAATGATTGGAAAATTATATGTAGTAATGATGTATATTATTGCTACATTAGTAGCAATGGTTTTATTTGGCTGGGTGCTGAGTAGTGCTTTAAGTCATTATGATACCTCTCCACAAAATGTGGTGTGGGTAAAATATAAAGTTAAAAAAAATATTTATCTTTGGAATTTGATTGTTACAAAAGAGAAAAACTGTAGTCTGACAAAGCAGACAATGGTTTTTCTTCTTCAAGAAAAAAATCACCTTAGGAGTAATCTCCTAAAAAAAGGTGATTATATATTTATGATAAGCCCTAACAAATGTTAGGGCTTATTTTTATAAAACAAATTATAAATTTGTCTATTTGACAACCCTATGTATTTAAATATATAGTATAAGCACCACAACGCATGGGGCTGCGTGGATTAATAGCATAGATATCTTATCTATCATACTTAATTATCAAATTATGAACGATTCACAGACACGCTCTCTACGCAACGCAGTTTCATTTATTACACTTTCTTTACTATCCGTGATTTTTGTCGCCGGGCTCTTTGTGAGTCAGGCGCATGCAGGTGGTTCTGTTTCAGTCACTGCGCCAGCCAGTGGTGTGTATTGGCACGGAACACAGAATATCGCATGGGATGTTTCTTCAGGTACGACATTATCGCAGCCATTGAAACTGTCGTATTCTTCAGATTTTACTAATTGGTCAAACTCTGTACCAATAACAACAAGTAGTGTCAGCACTGTAACATCTCCTCTTTCGTGGGACGTATCAGGAATCACAGATGGTACTTATAAAGTTCGTGTTTCAGGAAGTGGCAACACTATATATGGTACATCCGATAGTTTTCACATAGACAACACACTCCCAACTACTACATATTCCGTATCACCAACTTCTCCAAACGGACTAAATAGCTGGTATAAAACAACAGAACCAGTAATTAAACTCACTTGTACTGACCCAGTAACAAACGGTGTATCAAGTGGTTGTTCTGAGATAAATTACGCGTGGTACGACGCGAGTGGTGTGATGGTTAGTACAGCAACTACAACTGTAACCGTAAGTGATACTGCAAATAGCGGGGATACGAAATCAATCACTATCCCAGCAGCTAACGTACCTCAAGGCGACAACATTC
>CAZCLC010000024.1:0-4133 GCA_964499455.1 uncultured Candidatus Saccharibacteria bacterium
TGGCCGCGGACCATTATGCGGCACAGGTGTCGCATCTTTTATATTAGTAATCTGTATTCCTTTTGATGCAAACCCTCGCAATGTTGATTCTCTTCCAGGTCCAATACCACGAATAATAACGCTTGCCTCTTTTGCACCAATTGTTACTGCTTTTTCACCTATTAATTCACCTACTTTTGCGGCTGCATACGGTGTAGATTTACGCGCTCCAGAAAAACCTAGTGCGCCCGCAGAAGAAAAAATTACTACATTTCCTTTTTCGTCTGTAAATACAGCTTTCGTATTATTGAAAGTTGCTTCAACATGCAAAACACCGCGAGTGATTTTGCGTTTTACTGCACGTGATAGAGCACGTTCTTTACGTCCTCTATCAAGACCTCTACCAGATTTTTTGATAATTCTTTTTTTCCCCATAACTATGTTTTTCCAAGTGTACGTCTTCCTGAACCCATTGTTTTGCGGACATTTCCACGTACTGTTCTTGAATTTGTTTTAGTACGTCCACCACGAACCGGAAGACGTAATTCATGACGAATACCGCGTACTGAACGAATATCTTTAAGTCGACGGATATTTTGATTTATATTTCGTCGTAACTCTCCTTCAACCGTATATTCTTCTACAAACGATCGTATCTCTTGTTCTTCTTCTGTAGTTAGATCACTACCTTTACGATCTGGAGCAATACCCGCTTTTTCAAGGATGTCTTTTGTACGACTGGCCCCAATACCATAGATATACGTCAAAGTATACGCTAATTGTTTATTATCTGGGAGAGTAATTCCTGCAATACGCATAATATTTAAATATGGTTTTATTTATTTATCCTTGTCGTGCTTTACGACGTGGGTTACGTTTATTAATACGGTATAATCTACCGCGACGTCGAACAATAATATCACCCGCTTGTTGTTTTTTTATTGATGAGCGTACTTTCATAATATTTCTCAATTCAAGTGAGACGTCTCACTATGCGGGCTTTTCCTCCATACGGATCAATTACTAGTTCAACTTGATCACCTACTAAAACACGTATGTGATGTAAACGCATCTTTCCAGCAAGATAAGATAGCGTTAGTTCATCGTTCGAAGCTAATCTAACGCGGAAAAGCAGGTTTGGTAGCATCTCCTCTACGGTACCTGTAACCGTTTCTTTTGTCTCAGTATCTTCTGCCATGTGAAGCATTGTTTAGTTTAACAGAAGTCTTTTGTAGCGTCAATGTTTTATACATTTATATTATTACTATCATTGTGTCACTGACACAATGATACGACTTGGGTCTTTTGGAAATGTTGTAAACCAAAATGGTCGTAAAACTATATATGCCTTTTGTACTGATGGAAATGTGCCAATAATCATTTTAGCGTCATCACGAGATTTTCCTGCAACCGCAGCGGCTATACGTGTCTTATTCACAGACCATACAATTGTAACCGGTCCGGAAAGTGAAAAACGAAACATTTGCGTCTTATCATTTGGCAATGAATCAATTGATTTTATTACTAGATCTTGTGGTTTTTGTATAAATACAGGAGCTATACCATCATACGTTGCAATAATTTTAGAAGCTACGTTTTTTGCAAGTGCAAGTGATGGAAAAATAACAGCCGTTATTTTTCCATCTTCTTGTACGGTTGCAAGTTTTGTATTTGTTGATGTCGCCAAAGAATTTGGTAAGTCAGTATATATTGTATATGTACCACCTGGTAAAAGAGTATAACCAGATGGTATCTTTGAAGATATACCTTTCAATAAACTTTGTGACAATACCTTCTTTAACGTTATACGTGTTTGTTTTTCCAGTTTATTTGAAATAATTGGCATAATACCACTTGTACCACCATTCATTGTAATTTCAGATTTAGCATATATTGCATTTGCAAGTGATGTATTTGCTAACCCTGGTACTGTAAAAAATGACGGGGCGATATTATATTTACTACTGGCTTTATCTGCATATACAGGAACTGTTATAGAACCTGGATTGTTTCTATATTTTGCCGGTACTAATACTTCATTTTTGATACGAAAAATAATTCCATTTAATGTTTCAAAACGAGTACGTTTAATTAGGCGCTGTGCTACAGAACGAGTGTTATAAATTGTAATTGTACCATGAGCAATTGAAGAAATTGCTTTTGTACTATTATAAGGAATTTTTTGTGTTGCACGTTTGTCTATTTTTATTAATGAGAATGGCAATGTTCCAGTTGAAGAAGCAGTTGCAGTTAGTTTAGTTGTAATTATAGCTGTGCTTATCTTAGGTATAATTTCTACCCGTGCCGCAGAAAAGAAAAATAATGTTGCAATAGCTACTATTATTATAAATAAAGCAACTATTGCAGGAGTATACGCAAAACGTGTTTTTGATAAATTTTTTGATAAATTTTTTTTTCTTTCAATAATAAATTCACTCGTCTTTTCGGAAACATCACGTGATCGTTCCGAAAAAGATTGACGGCGTGATGGTGGAATTATATCTTCAATGTTATGTGGCATATTTATTTAGTCTTTCATTAATAAGTATATCTCTCAATGTTTACTATGTGAAGTATATATTTTTAATCATTATAGGTAACATTAGTGTGTAGTGGTATAAAGTGCAAGTATAGAAAGAAATGTATCATCTTGTGCTCCTCCACGATATGGTACGAGCGTAAAAAACTGTCTTGCAGAAATGGTTATAATTGGAATAGGTTCAGTTGAAAGCCATAACGTCTGGAATGACGGCTCTTTATCTAATTGTTGTTTGATAAATGATATTGCTTCATCATCGGCTAAAAGAAAAATATTTTTTGGAAGTACATACTTTATGTTTAGTGTTTGGAGTGCTTGTATGACATCTTGTAACCATAGTGTTCGTGCCTGTTGTATGCTTGCAGCAAGTTTTGTATTTCGTTTTGAATCTATTAGTATTGTATGCTCCATAGTATGAAATGATTCTGATGGTTCAGAAGCATATATACCATCATCGTACACACTTTTACGAAACATATTTAATCCGCGTTGTATATGAACCACATCCGTTAAAAGACTATCTTTTATCAAAACAATATCAGTTGCCTCGCCTGTTATATCAAGAATGAGTATATTTTGTTCGTTCGGATACATGATACGAAGTACGGTATATATAACTAGAGCGAATGCTGTTATTTCGATATTATCAGTATGAAAAGTATTCCTAATGATTTGTGTAACACGTGTCACCATTTCCTTATCTATATATGATCCTAAAACAATCACCTCTGCTTCTCGTGTTGAGATTCCAAATGGATGTTGTACAAAATAACCATTAAGACTGGTGGAAATAACAAGGTTATTAGTTATAACGCGTCCGTCAGCGACACGTTTAGAAATACGTGTAACCATTCCATCCATAGTTGATCTTGTAAAACGAAAAGGTTTACGTTTAGTTTTTTGTTCTTTTCGTATTTGTGTTTCTTGCCAAGGTGCCGCTATTGAAACAACAATACGGTCTATATAAACAGAGCTCCCACTACGGTGTGCAGTAGTTGGAGCTCCTTTAGTAAGTAAATCTTTAGTAATTTTTTGTAATGCATCAATAACATTATCAATAAGTGGCATACTGTGTCTAAGATGAATAGGTGCGTGATTACTATAATATATTATTGGATGATGTTTCTCATCAATTAACACATACGCACCTGATATTGATGCTGATCCAATTTCAATAAGTACAACCGTCTTTATGTGACGATTCTTAAATAATGAAAACATATTCATAAGTTTAGTATACCAGTTACCTTTTAATAAGAACCTATTAAAAGGTAACTTTTGTGTATAGGTTTTTTATGTATCTATTCAAGTATAGCTTTTATACGTCGTATTCCAGCTGATGATGATTCTTCTTTTATAATCTTAAAATGTTTTCCAGTTAATTGTATTATGTTTGTGTTTTCTATATGCGGACCACCGCAAATTTCACGCGAGTACACTGTGCCGTCATCTGCTGTTACTGTGTACACCTTTACGATATCTGGATACTTCTCCCAAAAGCTAGCCTCGACGCCAGCACTGCGTGCATCTTCTTTTGGCACCTGTTCAATAGTCACTGTGCAGTTTTTATCAATAGCCTCGTTTACATACACTTCTACTTTATCAAGTATCTCAC
>CAZCLC010000025.1:0-4086 GCA_964499455.1 uncultured Candidatus Saccharibacteria bacterium
GCGTTTTTTCATCATCCATCAGTATGTTTCCGGTGGAAGAGCCCATGAATACTTTCACACCACAAACCCGTGTCGGGTCAGTTTTCAGCACCTCCTTCAGGTTATCATTGGAAGCGCCGATATAAAAAGAGTAGTTGGCGAGGGATTTTTCTGCGGCCAGCTTATATTTCTCTTCCAGCAGTTCCTGTGTCAATGCCGGCGGATTGGTGTTGGGCATTTCCATAAAGCTGGTGACCCCCCCGGCAACGGCAGCACGACTTTCTGTAAAAATATCGGCTTTGTATTCCAGTCCGGGTTCTCTAAAATGGACATGGTCATCAATAACACCCGGAAGCAGCCAGAGGCCATCGGCAGCAATTATCTCCCACCCCTTTTCGACAGGTAAATTTTCGCCTTCGGAGACCTTTTCGATGATACCGGCTCTGACGTAAACATCGCCGGTAAACTGGCGCCCTTCGTTGACAATGAGGGCTTGTTTTATGATAAACTTCGGATGCATCAGATAAAAAAATCAGGTCTGTTTTTTCGGTTTTATTTTCCCCATAATACTGCGTTTTCTCAGACTCATCACACCAAAAACAGCTTCGCGGAAAATACTGTTGTTCATCTTTGATACGCCCTTTGTGCGATCGGTAAAAATTATGGGAGCCTCCACCACCTTAAATCTCAGTTTGATAGCCGTAAATTTCATTTCAATCTGGAAAGCATAGCCCACAAATTTTATTTTGTCAAGATCGATAGCTTCCAATACTTTACGCGTCCAGCCAATAAAGCCGGCAGTAGTATCACGAATCTTCATTCCGGTTACCAGCCGCACATAAGCCGAGGCATAATAGGACATGAGCACACGTCCCATGGGCCAGTTAACTACATTCACACCGGTAATGTAGCGGGAGCCAATGACCACATCGGCAGTTTTGTTATAAAGGATGGAAAACAGCTGCTCCAAATCAGCCGGATTATGGGAAAAATCAGCATCCATTTCAAAAATATAGTCATAGCCACGCTGCAACGCCCATTTGAAACCGGTAATATACGCCGTGCCCAGCCCCAGTTTCCCTTCCCTCTCAAGTATGTTAAGTCTGTCTGGAAATTCAGCCATCAGCTGTTTTACGATAGCCGCAGTCCCATCCGGGCTATTGTCCTCCACTACCAGAATATCAAATGGAGTCTTTAAATTAAAGACCGTACAGATAATATCTTTAATATTTTCCTTCTCGTTAAAAGTGGGAATAATGACCAGCCCGTTATTCATGAAATAAATTTTTTGCTAAAATAAAGGATTTAAGCCAAATAGCCGAACTCTCTTAGACTATAAAAATTATTTAATCTTGATTGAACAAAAGTACATATAAGCAATCATAATATCAGAAGATTACACCAATAGTTATATTTGTAATTAATCGATCGTGTTAATAACCATCTGGTTTTGCAAGGTGAATACGTGAACAAATTCAAAGTTGTTAATACAATCTTGTCATTTTATTTATTAATAGCGTACGATTTTATTATTACTTTTGGTATTGAATTAGTAACAAAATTAATTAACCTTATAAAATTTGATAGCATGAAGAAATTTTACATTATTACGTTAATTATCTGTACCGTTTTATCTTCGGGTTATGCCCAAAACACTATTTTGGATGCCCGTGGTATGGTGGGACAGTCTGTAACTGTGAAGGGCATAGTTACCAATGGCAGTGAATTGGGAACAATCCGTTATTTGCAGGATAACACTGCCGGAATTGCCGCCTATGGTTCTGCGATTAATGATGTTAAAAGAGGCGACTCGGTTACCATAACGGGAACCGTTAAAAGTTATAAACAATTGCTCGAACTTGACCCGATAACCAAAGTTGTTGTAAGATCAAGCGGAAATCCATTACCCGACCCGATAGTTTTGACACCTGACCAGATTTCTGAAACCTATGAAAGCAGGCTGGTTCAGATTAATAATGTCATTTTTGATAACGGGGGTCAGACTTTTACCGGAAATACTTTATATACATTTACTTCAAAGGGTCAATCAGGCAAAGTATATATAAAAAAGGGTCAGGACATCATTGGAAAAACAATACCGAGTGTTCCGGTCACCCTGACGGCAATCTGTTCTCAATACGATTATTCCAATCCAAACGGCGGTTATCAGTTATTGCCTCGCGATACCAATGATATTGTAAGGGCAAGTTCCATCTATTTTGCAAAACCATTAGCCAATACAAATTTCACACATACAGCACTTGATTTTACATGGACTACTAATATTCCCGGAACAACCGAAATATTCTTCGGCCCCACTGAAGCGACGGTTACTTCAAATGTCGTTAAATCACAAGTTAAGTCAGTAAATCATGCACCGGAATTGTCCGGTTTAAATGCGGGCGAAATCACCTGGGTACAAGTATTCTCTGTAAATGGGACGGATACAGCAAAATCGACAGTGACTCCTTTTGCTACCATTTCAAATTCAACAGGCAACATGAAAGTTTATTTCAATACACCTGTAGATGTTTCTTACTCCAAGGGAGTAGATGCAGTATATCTCCCTAAAACCATCGACGATACTTTGATAAGTTACATTAAACGTGCAAAGTACACGATTGATATGGCAATTTACAACCTGAATAATAACGGAATCAGCAACATCAGCCAGGCGCTGATAGAGGCAGCGAACCGTGGTGTCCGTGTTCGTGTTATTGGTGACGGAAAGACTGCTAATATAGGATTTAATGCATTTTCAGGCACTAAGGTCCATTATTTGAAAAGACCTGCAAACATCAACGGCATCATGCACAACAAGTTTGTTATTTTTGATGCGCAATCCGACAATCCGGATGACCCGATTGTCTGGACAGGCTCCACCAACTTTACCGAAGAACAGATAAATCTCGATGCCAACAATGTGATCATTGTCCAGGATCAGAGCCTGGCGCGTACTTATCAGATTGAATTTGAAGAAATGTGGGGCTCCACCGGCGCCCAATCTGATGCTGCAAAAGCACATTTCGGGTCTGAAAAAAAGGACAATACACCCCACGAATTTAAAATTAACGGGGTCAGGGTTGAATCTTACTTTAGCCCCACAGACGGGGTTAACCCGCAGATCGTAAACCATATCAATACGGCCAATCACGACTTAAGCATTGCTGTTATGCTGCTTACCCGTAATGAAATAGCTGCTGCTATTGACTCGGCCAGGCTATCCGGCGATGCCGTAAATATGCTCACTAATCAAAAGAACACTAATTCAGCCTCTGTAAATACAACCCTCTCATCTGCTCTGGGTGATCATTATGTTTTTTATACCGGAAATTCCGGCATCATGCATAATAAATACATGATTGTGGATGAAGGAGACACCTCGTCCGATCCGTTTGTGTTGACCGGTTCACACAACTGGAGTGCAGCCGCCAACACTGTCAATGACGAGAATACCCTGATCATTCACAGCGCAACCATTGCAAATATTTATTACCAGAATTTTGTTCATCTTTATCTTGCCAGCAGCGGAATACTTACTGCTGTCAAGAGTTTCGATGAAAATCAGGCTAACAAAGGCCTGCGGGTATTTCCAAACCCGGTAAACAATGGAAATATGACGGCAACATTTTTCCTCTCTCAGGCTGAAAAAGGAGGTGTGATACAGCTGATTGATATGACTGGCAGGATGGTCTTTAACCGGACCGTTAAGCTGACGAATGGAAAAAATAAATTTCATTTTAATTTCCCATCCTCCTACAAAGGTACTTATGTGCTTCGTTTAATAACCATCAAACATGCCTGGAGTAAAATAGTATTGTTTGAATAGGCGAAAAAACAGCTAAGAAACTGATGTTTATGATTAAATTGAATAAGAAGTGAGGGAGTTTTTCCTTCACTTCTTATGTTGCTTCATCGCGCAAATGTCCACTTGCCCTTTTACCCTTATTTGAGTAATAAGTATTCTCCGGTAATTGGCATTAGCTCCAAACTTTAGACATTTCTCCCTACAACTCTTCCGATGGGTTCCAGAATAATTCTTTAAAATTCATAATTTTGTCATTTTCCACCTGAGCGCCCTCACTTATCAGCAGATCTCTCATGGTA
>CAZCLC010000026.1:0-4006 GCA_964499455.1 uncultured Candidatus Saccharibacteria bacterium
GGTTCTATGCGTGCACGAACTGTTGCGGTTTTAGCCATAGACTAAGTGTAGCCCAATTGTGCCACGAACACAAGTGTATGTACGCGTCCACCACATATGAGACTCCTTGGCTGTTACTGTATTCACAATATGGCACGAAATCCTAGGCTGAGTAAGGTCGAACATCGTTTAAACAATATAGGACATCCGATGTCGGAAATCGACGAACATCGTTTAAACAATATAGGACATCCGATGTCGGAAATTAATTGCTCATCTCAACAGTGGTGAGCTCCCCACGGGAAAGTCCTGATGGGTTTCGTAAACCATTCATATTCGGTTAAGTCTATGAGAGGTTTACGAAACCCATCATTGTATACTCCTGGCCACTTGGACGGTCTTAGTCTCTTTCATGGACTTTCCCGTGGAAAGCGAAGAAATTAATATCGGACATCGGATGTCCGATATTGTTAAGATTTTGTCAAACTATTAGCCAATTAAGTATGTTGAATTGTCGCATTACTTCTTTTGGTTATGTAGAGTCTCATATATTAGTGAGCTTATGCGCTTATGGTAACTTGTTGAGTGAATTAATAACTTTCCATCTTCCGTCTCCCACCTTACCATCACGACGTATTTCATATGTATCAATATCAGGATAATGCGCGGAGACTTTTTCAAGTACGCTCGGCTTATCATCTACAAATAATTTCTTCTCAGTATAGTTTTTAATATGTTTTGAGAAAAACTGCCATTTTTGTGTTTCGCCGATGTAATACACTGAAATTCTTGGGATACCATAAAGTGCGCTGTCTACTTTCACCTTTTGAAACAAGACTGTACCATACGTTAAGATAATGGCTTCATTACCTGTCATACGCAAAAACTCAGGAACATCAGGATACAAAAAACTTACTAAGCTCACCAGAAGTAAATATTACCTCTCCAGATTCAATAAAAGGAGTTAGTGTCTTTGCAATATCTTTATATGCACATTGTTCCAGAATCTTTTTAGTACCAACGCGTGTATGCAAATACAGCACAAACACATCAGTATCAAAAAGTGTTTTGTCAAAATCAAGAAAATACATCATAAAAAAATTTCAATTCTGTTGCAAGTTTATTGATATCGTGACGTACTAATGAGCGAGGTACTGGATCCTCTGCAACTGCTTTCACAAGTGTAACGGAAATAATTGGCGCACGATGCACTTGTATGTCATCCCCCAAATCATCTACAACAGGAAATTCACCCTCTTTTGCATATAAAGAACATGCGTGTTCCGGTAATTTATTGTCGTGAATAAATATAGTGTCAATAGTGCGTGTTGCATAACGCTCAATCTCACGCACGTGCGCAGACGCAGTATATTTTTCTGTTTGCCCAGCTTTTGTAAACAAATTCATCACATAAAACAATTTTGCTTTTGTATGCAAAATAGCATCTGAAACACCTGATGGTAGCAATGTTGCAATTGTTGAAGTATATAAATCACCAGGCCCGAGCACTATATAATCTGCATTTATAATTGCATTACGTGCGTCATCTGAAATGGTAACTGGTTTAAAAAATTCCAATATATCAATAGGAGAACGTCCAATCACACGAGTATCTATTGTATGCTCACCTAAAATTTCTGTTTTATCTTTAAGAATCGCCTTTAATTGTGTAGCAAATTTAGATATTGAGAGTACTTTTCCGTTTACACGTAAAATACGAGATGCTTCTTTGATTGCGGCGTCATCCGAACCAAACATTTCAGTTAGTGCTGTTATAAAAAGATTTCCAAGACTGTGACCTGCGATATCTCCTTTTGAAAAACGGTATGTAAACAGCTGACGTAGCATGGAATCTGGCGCGGCAAGCGCCACAAGCGCTTGCCGCGCATCTCCTGGCGGTAGTATTCCGTATGCATCGCGCAAACGCCCTGTTGAACCACCGTCATCAGCAGAAGAAACGATTGCTGTAATGTCTATTCCATGTACACCACGCAAGCCAGAAAGCACAACAAAAGTGCCAGTACCGCCGCCCATAGTAACAATATTATTATTTTTGTGCATAAAAATAATGTACATCACCATCACTTTGCGTAAAATTAAGCATTAAATATATGGTTTTATGCATGGTTATGTTATATATAAAGATATCTGTCATTAGTCTATTTTAGTCAACATAAGAAACTATAACTTTCATGTACGCAAGATAGTTTTATTCAGATCATCTGCAATGCGTTTTGGTATGTTGCCCAAAGAATTTATATATCGCAGTGCTGTCATCTTTGCCGAATCCGCGAGTATATACCGAAGTTGTACGTCCTCAATAAGATTGGCAACTTGCTTAGAAAGACATTTAATATCACCTACGGCACACACTAACGCGGATTTATTGTGTATGAATACATCATTTATAATTCCTGCATCTGTTACCACCATCGGTACACCAGCAAGCGCTGCTTCAATATATGTTCGTCCATATCCCTCATACGCACTTGTTTGAATAAATACTTGCGCAATGTTTTTTAATAACTCCGATACATCAGAGCGTTTTCCAAGAAAAATAATATTGTCTTTCACACCAAGCGTATCCGCGAGATGTATAAGTGCTTTTTGTTGACTTCCATTTCCCACAATAAAAAGTCCAACAGGATACTTTTCTCGTACTAATTTTGCAACTACCCTAATAGCATCCACCATACGTTTCTCTTTCTCTAATCTCCCAACTGCCATAAGCACAAATTTAAACGGATATTTTGATAATAATAATGGTTGTACACTAACAGACGAAGAATGCTGTGTAACAATTATTGGAATAACAGTTGGTTCGGCAATGCTCTTTCCATAATACTTAATAAGAGCACGTTTTATTCGCTGTGATACAACACGAATACCGTCGGCTCTTGGAATAATTTTATTGGCAATGTGTATACGCACGGTATTTTTAAAAGAACCGATTGGAAAAAAAGGTGAAAGAAAATTGGTGTGTATTTGTATGTGTAATTTTGATAACGTTCCTTTAACAGCGCGCATGGCGACCCATCCATGTTCAAAAGGATCTTGTGCGGATACCAATTCAATATGATGTCTGCGCACAAGCGCTCGCGCATGACGCAGGAGCGTATAGAAAAACAGCGCGCGCCCGATAATTGTTGATAATGGATGTAACCCATGTAAATGCAAATTTCCATCTTGCACTTCTGTATATTGTGTGGCACGAGAAAGAATATGTAATTCTCCTATGGCGTTAGCATAAGTCTTCATACGCGCATATGCCGGTGTCGCATTATCAAACAAAGTAATATCATTTGATATAAAAAGTATTTTCATATAAGTTCTGATAAAGCGGAAACAGTTGTATCAACCATAACGTCTTGTGAAAAACGTTTTGCTGATTTTCCAGCTTCGGCTTGTAAACGTGAGTGTGCGTCTTTTTCATGTACCATATGTTTAATTGCATCGGCAAGCTCGTTTACGTTATTTTCTGACACAAACATACCTCCAGAGTACCCATTAAGCACTTCTTCATTCCCACCGACGCGTGTCGCAACAATCGGTACTGCACATGAAAGAGCTTCAATAAGTGTATGCGAAAGTCCTTCGTATGAAGAATTAAGTACGAACACATCTGCATCAGTAAGTACAGCAAGAAGATCCGCATGTGCAATTGAACCTGTAAAACAATATGCATTTTTAAGTTTTTCTTTCGCAAGGCCTTCAAGATATGAACGTTCAGTTCCATCACCGAGGATAGCAAGAGAAATTTGTATACCGCGTTTACGCAGTAATACGACTGCATTTATAATTTCATCCATATGCTTCCAAGGTACAAGCCGTCCTGACGAGACCACAATCGGTCGCGGCAAAGCCGCGACCGATTGTGGTACCACGTTCTTTTCACTTCCAGACACGGCGTTATAAATCACACGTATATCATCAAGTGATATTCCCCACATACTCACAATCTTTTTTAGGTATTCGCTTGGCACGATGACCGCGCGCGCGTGGCGTGTAACCCCACGCTGTACAAAAC
>CAZCLC010000027.1:0-3983 GCA_964499455.1 uncultured Candidatus Saccharibacteria bacterium
TCAGGGACTAGTGATCGCAAGGTCGTGTAGGTTCGAGTCCTATCTTGGGCACCCCCGAAAAGTTCACATCTTCAACAAGATGTGAACTTTTTTTTATACCCTTAAATCCGCAAGGCTATTACGTAGCGAAAGTTTGAAATGTGTGCCAGTATTGGTAAGCACAGTGAAGAAGCATCGTAAGCATAGCACTCGCTACGGTGAGAAGATTCAAGCGAGCATTGTCAATAATGGCGTGCAGTTCAGACTTGCAGCAGGAAGAGCTTTGCGATTTTAAGGTGTCCCATTTATTTTATTGGGTTTTTTGGCGACAGCCAGGCTATCCACTTTAGCAGTGTCGCCGCCGGCAGGTTTTGCTTCGCCGGTGCGTGGGCTTCTCTCGCCTGAGGCGAGATCAGCCTCCGCCCGCCGGCAAAAACCAAGCCCCCGGCTTCCACAGGCTGCCGCTCCTATCCTTGTCGCAGAAGAAACAGGGAAAATATTAAGGAACAGGCAGCAGAGAGTGGGAAACGGTTGCAATATGATAAGTTGGGCGTTTTGAAACACTGATCTTTCAATTTACTACAATAGTTATTTGATGTTAAAATGTTTTTATTTAGTACTTTCTGCCCAATTTATTATATTGCGTGTTGGTGTGCGTTTTTTCTTGAGATTCTAATTTTTCTGAATATTTCTGTCTTTTTTTGTCTTTCGTCTTCAATATCATAATCGTCTTGTAATCCTAGCCAAAATTTAGCAGAATTGTCAAAATAAGAACTTAACCTTAATGCTGTGTCTGCTGTGATTCTTCTATTTCCTTTTATGATTTGTGAAATTCTTGTTTGGGGAATATCAATTTCTTTTGAAAGTTTATATGCAGATATTCGCATTGGATTTAAAAATTCCTCTAATAAGATTTCTCCCGGATGTATGTTTTCTAGTCTTTCCATTTTTTCTATTTATGATAGTCCAAAATTGTAACTTGATGTGAATTATTGTTTGTCCAAATAAAAATTATTCTCCATTGATCATTAATTCGAATACTGTGATAATCTTTTAGTTTTCCAGTCAGTTTTTCCAGTCTATTTGACGGAGGAATTCTCAAGTCCTTTATATTTTGTGAGTTATTTAACATTCTTAATTTTCTTCTTCCAATTTTCTGAATTTCTATTGGTGTCTTTTTAACTCGTTCTCCATTCCAGATTTTTTCTGTATCTTTTGAACCAAATGAATTTATCATAGTATCTCGTTACGTTACTAACGCCAAAGATAAGCATTTATTTTTAATTACAAGCATTTTATGATTTTTTTTTAAATGCACACCAACGAGCGGATAAGAATAAAAACACCTGATTCCTGAACCATTTTCCTATTTTTGTACAAATTTTTTTGAGATTGAAAAAATATATTTTCCCCATTCTTTTTACACTACTCCTTGGGCTTGTAACCATCAGGGCTACAGCACAGTCATGGACACAAAAATTTGACTTCGGCATTACTTACTCATCACTAAACAAACAGAACAAGCTGGCATCCGTATTCAACTTACTGGCCTCCAACGATAACAAAAACGTAAACAACCTGAGGCTTCAGCTAAACTTTGAAATACATTATTCAATTGTCAACACCCGTGACGGCAAAGTTATTCTAAAATATTCCATCAATAACCAAAAAATGACCGGTACAGTTTTTTTCCGTGATTTCAAAGTGGATTCATTGCTTCTGCCGGAAAAGTTTGTTGCGAAACTTCTGATTTATGAAGATGACCGCCTCACCGACACTTTAACCCGAACTATTTCATTTGCCGAAGGCCCGCAAGCACTCTCCCTTCCGGGAGGTATTTCAACCTCGGCACTTTCTATCGAAATAAAAGTGAACCGTGTGGTTTACACATCAAATCAATACCGCCATTTTTTAAAAACAGCCGGCCTTATTAACAATTACTACGGCTATGTGAAAATTATGCAGGATATGCCGCAACTCTTGATGAAAACGTCAGGAGCAAGCCCTTCGGCTTCCAACTTTTTTCTGAACTATGTCATGCTCATCCGTTTGGAAAGTTATGTCCGGCAGCATAATTTTTCCCAACTACTGCACTTAAAGCTACGCGACCCGTTAAATTTTGAACAGCTGTTCGGTAAGATGTTACGCCTGCAAACACGTATGAAAACGCTGTCAGAACAAATACTGAGCGGAAATGTATCGGCCGGCCTGGCAGATAAAGAAAATTTCACACGCAGTTACGTAGCCCTTTCCATCAAAGCGGTAGCATTTTCAAAAGAGCAACAACCTTACATAGCAACCAGCTTCAACGAGTTTGCCCGCATGTTTCCCGATAACCGTGCAAAGGACTTTGTCAGCCGGGTATCCGTTTTTTATGATCAGGATATCAAGCCGGGACAGGCGACAGTTTCTCAGGAAATTTATAAATATTTTATTGATGCCGCTTCATTGAAAATCCGACAGCAGTCCTATGTCCGCGCACTGGATTTTCTGGCAAACGCCGCCTATTTTGAGAACCGTTTTCCGGAAGTAAAACGCATCGCCGAATTTGACAGTTGCCTTATCCACGCCAGAGACGGGCTGGCCACCTCTTATTTGAAAGTTGCCCTGATGGCTGCTGAAAACAACGACCCGCAACTGACAAACAGCTATATAAATAAAGCCTCTCAAAGCCTGAAAACTTACAACAAGCTGATAAAACCTCCGGCAAGCACACCCTGTTATTCGCAGTACGCCGGTGAAATGCTCCGTATGGCCGAAACCAATTTGAAACAAGGGCGTTTCCATAAGGTACTGACACTCCTCAACACTGCGCATCTGGCCTGCCATAAGCGTCCCGGTATAGATTCGCTACAGCAGGTTACCTGCAAACAATTGTTAAGACACAGACTTGATATCTCACTGAAATTGCTGGAACAGGGAAACATCAGCGCTTCGCAAGACACGCTGTTGCAAATAGCGAAGGACTACCTCCGACTTTGCCCCTACAGCTCAAAACTGACACAAGATAAAGACGTTACCGAAACAGCCGCAGCCATTTTTCAGCAAACTATTACGAAAGGTGCGCAGCTGCATGATCAAAACAGGAATACTCAGGCAATGAACAATCTGAGTTCAGCAGCACAGCTTCAAAAAATCTTTTCGCTCCCTGATTCGCCACAGCTGAACAGACTCATTGCCGAAACCACGGTTCCCTATATTTTGGCTATTGCCGACGAAGCCAATCTGGAGATATGGAGAAAGCATTTTCTAAAAGCAGACTCTGTTTACCGGTTGGCACAAAGCCTGAGCCGGCATTATGGTGTGGCAGAGAACCAGAAAGTAAAAAGCAGCCTTGATGCCCTTTCTGCCCAAATCAGAGTGGCCGGTTGCCAATGGAAACAGGAGAAGATTTCCCGCCTTTTCACCCAAACCCAACGTGCGGTGAAGGCTTACCACATGGATGCTGCCAAAAGTTATTTTTTGAAAGCCAAACAACTTTACAAGCATGACAGCTCCTGCAAAGGAACTAAAGAGCAGGTGGGCAACACCTTGCGTTCGTACAAAGCACTTTTCAACTTTACAGATGCCTACCACAAGCTCACTTTACAGCTTTTCAGCCATGGATTTGCCGCCGTTTTGCCAGAATATGCAAAGCTGGAAAAACAATACCACGACGAACATTTAGAGAAATTCGGGCTTCTCTTTACCAGGCTGTATCCGTTTGTTCAGAGCCAGCACTCAGAGAAACTCACCCTCGAAGCCGTTCATTATTTCATTCAGAATAAAGAGTTTGCCAAAGCTTTGCACTATTTGCAACTTTTGGGAAACACGGCTAACGCCAAATTGGAACAAAAACAAATTGCCATGGGAATGGTGCGTAAAAATATCCGGCCACAAAGCCACTTTTTGACGCAGCCTGCGTGGGCATCCTTTGCCAAAACCTACCGGAAAGCACTTTTGGCAAAATGGAAATAAGTCTATCTTTACAACCATGAAACTACTACTAATCAGCAATTCCACCA
>CAZCLC010000028.1:0-1948 GCA_964499455.1 uncultured Candidatus Saccharibacteria bacterium
TGTCCTGATTTTTCTCAGGTTGGGCACTCAAAATGCCGATTCCCATAAAAAGGAGTATCAGTAAGACTGGGAAATATGTTTTTATCGTTTTCATGATTTTTATTATTTGTTTGTTCTGTATTAGGTTTATCCATAAGCGTGCCACAAATTGTAAGTTATTATAAAGCAAGTTATTATAACTTATTTCTATCAAGTAAACCTAACGGGAAATGTCTGGTAACAGAACACTTTTGTTCGCTGGCGAACAGTTATTCTATTTCAAAAAAGAATGGAAGTAGAATTCCAGCAGTTTTTGGGAAGCTTCATAAGGCGATAATTGCCGGTTTAGGATTTGGGTTTTGTATTTTGTGAGTCGTTTTTTTATATCCGGATGGTTAAAGAAATGGTCGTGGATGGACTGGTGGATAGACTCCTCAAACAGCTGGTAAGCCTGGTTTTTTCGGTTTTGTTCAAAAGAGCCGTTATTTTTTGTCAGCTGGAGGAATTTTTCAATTTGGCTCCATATTTCCGCCAGGTTTTCACCGAAAAGTGCCGATGCGGTCATAACAGAGGGTTGCCATCCATTGGGAAGTGGTGGAAAAAGGTGGAGAGCATTTTCATATTCGCGTTTTGCCAAATTAGCGCTGTTTTTATTTTCGCCATCGGCTTTGTTGATAACAATCAGGTCTGCCATCTCCATAATACCGCGTTTGATCCCCTGCAGTTCATCGCCACCACCGGCGAGCATGAGTAACAGGAAGAAATCAACCATTTGTGCTACCGCTGTCTCTGATTGACCAACGCCAACCGTTTCCACAAAAATAGTATCGTAACCTGCTGCTTCGCACAAGATCATGGCTTCGCGGGTTTTGCGTGCCACACCGCCCAGTGTTCCGGCGCTGGCCGAAGGACGGATGAAAGCCCGGTTGCTGTTACCAAGCTCTTCCATGCGTGTTTTGTCGCCGAGGATACTACCACGGCTGCGCATGCTGCTCGGGTCGATGGTGAGTACGGCTACCCGGTGACCTTTCTTAATAAGATACAGACCAAAACTCTCTATAAAAGTGCTTTTCCCCACACCGGGAACACCGGTAACGCCAAGGCGTAAAGCTTTTCCAGTAAGGGGAAGACACAGCCGGATTAATTCCCCTGCCACCTCGCTGTCTTCAGGCAATGTGCTCTCAACCAGTGTAATACCACGACTTAGCAATGTGCGATTTCCCGCCTGGATACCTTCAAAATATTCATTGACCAACACTTGGTTTTTCCTGAACTTGCCTGGTTTTTGCTGCAGCAAAGGGTTCACAACATCCGGTTTTTCCACGCCGGCATTTACCCTGAGAGCACTTTTTTTATGTGATTTCCCACTTTCCATTTATGAATGACAATATTCCGGTATTAACTTGATTTTCAATTAGTTGTAGATGTTTCATAATAAGTATAACTTATTATGAAACAAGCATTTACGTCTTTGCGAGAACGAAAAATTACCGAACTATTGTATGACAAAGGTACGTAAAAAGGAAGAGGGAGTTTAATGCCTGCCATAAAACATCAATTTCTTCGTTACGCTCACTTTAAGTATTCTCAGCAATCAGTACAATCAGTCGTTGTATGTGTAAAGGGCTTTTTCTACGGATACTATCAAAACCCCTCTTGATCCCGGAAATATTTTTTTTGTCAGTTCCGCCAGGCTGCCTGTAGTTTGGATTTCGCCTTTTCCGGATAGTTTGCATCCCTGGCCAAATTTGCCGGAAGGCCGTTGCATGGTTTTTGAGCCCATCAGCAGATCCACCGGACTACCTTTTTTAATGTTCTCTTCAGTTTTATGGTATCCCCATACGGGAACCCTGACTTTTTCTCCTTCATTGCCAAGCGTTCTTGCATAGTCGCCCCATGTGCCAACGGTATGAGCTCCTTCATCGCCGCTGGTGACAATGGCGATAAACTCCGTTTTGTCCAGCACTTT
>CAZCLC010000029.1:0-1947 GCA_964499455.1 uncultured Candidatus Saccharibacteria bacterium
GTGCGTTACTGGAATAGATGTATAACTGCGTATAAATCCTTGACAGGGGAAGGTTATACAAAAGATCAAGCTCTTATAGAAATATCAAAAAGCGCCCATCCAGAGCTTAAATTAAGCACTCATGGTGCGATCATAAATAAATTTAATGACATTAACCTTTTAGTAAATTTCATGACAAGTGCTTTACCTCCCAATAAAAATGACGACGAATTTGCTTTAGAGATTTTAAACAATACTTCAATTCAACATTCTGGTGGTAATAAATATAAAGTAATTACTAACCACAAAGGAGACAATCCTACGTGAAAATAAACGGTAGCACATAATGCTCAATCCGAAACTATCGCGAACGGGAAAAAGATAAAGATTCTATCATTTCTGACGACAGAATGCGTGCAAAATGAAGATATTCCAGAGAAGGAAGTAATCATCGAGACGATATGGTGATACAGATGTCCTGTAAGTCGTACTCGCCACTTGCGCTATGACTCAATCCAGAGGTGACAACAATAAGAAATTTTATGCCATGGGAATTTGATCTTATTAGATACTAGTGTTATGGGATTATAGATGCGCTACCTTACGGAGAAAGTATAGTGTAAAACGTCTTTCGCCGTGGAGAATATCGCCAATACCCCGCTGTCTTCAAGAGGTGGGATATTTTCTTATTCTGGAAAACGGGGTCGGTATGAAAAAGGGAGACATGCTGTCTCCCTGAGTAAGCAAATCAGATTTTAATTTTGTCTGGCAGATCTAACCATCACCCAACAAAAGGCAGTATGTCTGGAAAAGCTTCCTATGGGTTTCCTTCTGCGGCTTTATCCGCCTGGAGGAGAAGTTTCCTTTTATATACTGCGAGAAGTCTTTTGGAATATTTCAATACGTACGCTGGGACTTCTACATTCTCTGCGGATGCATCATTAAAACACTCCACATCGCGCAACACGGTGGAAACACGACGCCGTGGTGCATACTTCCTGGCAACACGTAGAAAAAACTCTTCAGCTGACCAACCGCGCTCACTTATGCAGCTGTCTATCTGCATGGCGCGTTTGAACATATATCCATATCTTGGTCTAGGTCGATGTGGAATTTTCATGATACCACACCTACGTCTATCGTTATGGTGGCGACCCAGAACCACGGCCACAGCCATTTTGCGAGTTTATGTATCCATGATAAAACATACCACAAACACAATTATGCGCAATTTATGTCTAGTTAAAGATATCAAGTATCTTTGCTATAGGTGCATTGTAGCAGTTTGGTTTGAGAAAAATAAAGGTATCTAATCCCTTTATTTAGACATAATTTCCATAAATTTTCCTATATTATATAAGAAACTTTCTTATGACTTGGTGTTAATTAAACATTGTGTGGTGTGGTGGTGGAAGTCGTTGATGTATTTGTAATTATTTCCTGTTTTGATGACCAAAGTGTACCAAAAATATCAATACCTGTTTTTGGTTCTGAACCATATTTGTTATTCCATTCTGTTCCACGTTTAAAAAGCAAAATAAGAGCAAGTACTAAATTTACGAGTGGTATCAGAAAAAGTAATGAAAGCCACCCACTCCAATTAAGATCATGCAAGCGACGAATTGTTAGTGATAATAAAAAGAATATACATGCAATGTATGCGATTAAAATAAGTAATGTACCTATTAATCTTAATCCTAGATGCCAAACAATGATGCTAAAGATAAGGACTGCGATGTACAACACAACTTCATCTAAAAAATAATTTAGACGTGCGATTCTCCCTGTGAATAGATTGTTCATAATAGCCACTATACACGTATAACACATAGAATACAAACCACGATGGCCTGTGTTTTATGTTTTTTTAAGGGATGCCTACACATCTCAGCACTCATACCATTAGTCTTTGTCTATCCTCTCTTAAGTCTCAAGGAATTGACTACAACAGATATTGAGCTCAGCGAC
>CAZCLC010000030.1:0-1767 GCA_964499455.1 uncultured Candidatus Saccharibacteria bacterium
GATAAAAGTACCCCCTCCTACCTTCTGTCCAGAGTGTCGGATGATTAGAAGAATGACTTGGAGAAATGAAAGATCACTCTATAAAAGAAATTGTGATTATAATGGAATTTCTATGATTACAATGTTTCATCCTGATTCTAATGTGAAGGTTTATAATCGTAAAATTTGGTGGAGTGATAAATGGGACCCAACTGATTACGGACAAGATTATGATTTTTCTAAACCCTTTTTTGAACAATACAAAGAATTATTATCTAAAGTTCCCTTAGCAAATGTTGGTAATACAAATGTTGAAAATTCTCCTTATTCTAACCATATAGTTAATGCTAAAAATTGCTATTTAGTTTATGGATCATTTGAAATTGAAGACATAGCTTATTCTCAAGGTGCCCTTTATTCAAAAAATTGTATGGATACATATTCTGTTCAAAAGTGTGAGCAATGTTATGAAGATATACTTTGTGATTCAATGTTTCAAACTCATTTTTCGTATGATTCAGATCAATCTTTAAATTCATTCTTTCTAAACAAATGTGTAAACTGTAATGATTGTATAAGTTGTATTAATTTAAGAAATAAGAAATATTGTATTTTTAATAAACAATATACAAAAGAAGAATATTTAAAAAAGAAAGAAAAATTAGATTTTGGAAGTTATAAAATTCTTTCTAATTTTAAAAAAGAATATAAAGATTTTATTTTAAGAAAGCCTCATAAATATGCGTCTATTTTAAAATCTTTAAATGTTACTGGTGATAATATTATGAATTCTAAGAATACAAAATATTCTTTTGATCTTTATGGAGAAGTAGAAGATTCAAAATTTGTTGCTCATGGACTAGAAGCTAAGGATAATTATGATATGTATGGATTTGGTGCTGGTGCTTATTTAATGTATGAAGGTGTAGATTCAGGGCTTAAGGCCTCAAATGTTTATTTTTCTGTGCTTGTCCATTCTTGTATGAATACGAATTATATTTATATGTGTTACAACTCAAAAAATCTTTTTGGATGTATAGGTATAAGGAAGGGAGAATATTGTATTTTAAATAAAAAATATACTAAAGAAGAATATGGAGAATTAGTTCCTAAGATTATCAAACATATGAATGATATGCCCTATGTTGATAAAAAAGGAAGAATATATAAATATGGAGAATTTTTCCCAAGCGAAATTTCTCCTTTTTCTTATGATGAGTCAATTGCTCAGGAATATTTTCCAAAATCAAAGAAAAAAATACTAGAAGAAGGTCTTAATAATAGGAAACTAATTAAAAAAGAATATAAAACTACAATTAATTCAAAAGATTTACCCGATCACATAAAAGAAGTAAATGATGAAATTATAAATGAAATTATCGCTTGTCCTAATAATGGAAATGAATTAACTCAATGTACAAAAGCTTATCGTATTATTAGTGAAGAATTGACTTTTTTACGTAAACACAACCTTCCTATACCACATCTCTGTCCTAACTGCAGACATTATGAAAGATTAGCTCAAAGAAACCCAATGAAGCTCTGGCATCGTCAATGTATGTGTGAATCAAAGAATCATAATCACCAAGCTAGATGTCCAATAGAGTTTGAAACATCTTATTCACCTCAACGAAAAGAGATAGTTTATTGTAAGGATTGTTATCAAAAAGAAGTTTATTAATCTTTACCGATTTTCTGCTATCGCGCATTTTCGGTAAAATAAAATCTAACTATTTCTACGCTATCGCGCAGTTTGAGTTAGATTTTAACTCTTTTTACGCTATCGCG
>CAZCLC010000031.1:0-1643 GCA_964499455.1 uncultured Candidatus Saccharibacteria bacterium
AGCAAAGTAAAAGACAAAATAGTGTGTTTCACGATATATTCATGGGATAAACAGTATGAAATAGGTGGGTAAAAGGAGTTGGTGGTAATGCCATGAAAGAAGAAATACAAACATATCCACAATTCGAAACAGATCTTTTGATAACGGTTGAAAAGTTGTTTCCAAAGATTTACATTGACAAGATTTTTGTTGAAAAACTTGGTAAAATTAAACTAACCATAGAAGTCCAGGAAATTGACATTGAAAATAGCTATTCAACAGGAGAATGGATATCTAGCCCATCGTATCTAAACTTATACATCAGTGACGAGTTCATTCAGAAACACTTCATGTCAAACTCCGAAGATGTTAAGGTTTTTCTGGATAAATTTAAAAATCTACTTATACCTATAGCTAAGATTTCAACGGAAGTTAAGAAGTCTAATGTATTTAAAAAGGCAAGGCCTTTGACCATTTTTTCAACTTTTTACAAAAGCAAAGATAACTTTATATTCCAGTATTTGTTTGATTTTGTTGGAGATGAAGTTGAATACATTATTGCTATTGAAGAAGTTTTTAAAACAATAGTATTATATAACGGAAAGAGTGCTAATCAATTCCAAAAGGCAATTAAAAGATCTTATTCACAAAGTAATTACAAGAAATATTTGTTATACGTTGACAAACATTGGAATGTATTAAATCCACTATTAGAAGTTAGCAGAGAAATAAACAAGAGATATAGAAAGCACAAAGATTTTAGGATTAAAAAGCCTCATATAATAATGCATTGTAACGACTATAGTAAATACTTTGTATTAGACCGGAATTGGGTTCTTATTTTTGATGACTTAGAAACATTGATGATAGAACCCAATGACGTTTCATTGTATTCAAATATTTCGTATACAAGTCTTCAGAAAGCTAAAGATTTCTTTAATGATACTATTACACCAAGGTACAAGAATTTCAGCGGTTCTTTTCCATTAGTTGACCAACAGAGTGAATATTACGATTATTTTGAATTGATTATTACTGCTTTAATCTTTGCATACACGTCACTTGAAGCTTTTGCAAATATTTGTATTCCTGATAGATATGAGTATCTGATTGAGAGTAATGGAGTAAAAACAATTTACTCAAAGACAGCTATTGAAAGAAAATTTACATTAAGAGAAAAGTTCAAAACTATTTTAAGGGCAATCTTAAAAACTCCTGACCCCACAAAAGAAAAATGGTGGAATACTTTCATTGATTTAGAGAAACTTAGGGATGAAATAATCCATACAAAGCAATCAAAATCCGTAGAAAGATATTCTAAATTATTATCAAATAAAATCTTTAAAATAATTGAAGTTCATAAACAAATTATAAAATTTTACGGTTATCATATTGCAGAATCAAAAACAGAATTACTGGAAGAGTTTCCGTATAATTATGGATATGACGACTTTTTCCCAGGGCTTACAGATGAAGAAGGATATGAAAGTAATTATAGAGTTATGCGTAACTTACCAAAAAAAAATGATTCAAATTAAGCACTACCACCAACATGCGCTCATACAGCATGCCGCAATTAGTTGTAAACTTGAAATTTATGTTTACTTATTTTATTTATTTGTAAGTAGAAAAATTAGTAATACTAAATGCGGCACGCAGCATAG
>CAZCLC010000032.1:0-1565 GCA_964499455.1 uncultured Candidatus Saccharibacteria bacterium
TAACTATCTTACACCTAAACAGGTTTTTAATGGGTGTGCAGTTGAGATGGTGATTTATGGGCGCACCGTGTTATAATATATTTATGTTATGGAAAAAAACTGTAGAAAAACTAGCTTCGCGTGCTGGTATTCATATCGATGGGAATGATCCGTGGGATATTATCGTACATGATTCACGCACGTACAAAAAAATTGTACTTGGCGGATCTATTGGTCTTGGAGAAAGCTATATGCAAGGATGGTGGGACAGCGCAAAACTTGACGAATTCTCCGCCCATATACTTAAAGCAAGACTTGATGCAAGTAAAGTTAATCTAATTAGCAATATATTTATAGTTGCATCACAGTATGTTTTCAATTTACAAAGTATACGACGTGCATTTATAGTTGGTGAAAAACATTACGATATTGGTAATGATATATATAAAAAAATGCTTGACAGTCGTCTAACATATACATGTGGCTACTGGAAAAATGCTAAAAACCTTGAAGAAGCACAGGAACATAAATTACGACTAACTTGTGAAAAACTCAAACTTAAACCAGGCATGAAAATACTTGATATTGGTTGCGGCTGGGGTAGCTTTGCTATATTTGCAGCAAAAGAATATGGTGTATCGGTCGTTGGTGTAACCATATCAAAAGAACAAATAAAACTTGCTCAAGACCGCGCCGGAAATTTGCCAGTTGAATTTCAATTTCTTGACTATCGCGATGTGCCAAAAAAGTATGGGAAAATATTTGATCGTGTAGTTTCGTTAGGTATGTTTGAACATGTTGGTGTTGGCAATTATAAAAAATATTTTGCAGACGTACGATCTGTTTTAAAAGATAATGGGGTTTTTCTTTTACACACCATCGGTTCAAATCATAGGATTGCTCCTCCTGATCCATGGAGTAATAAATACATATTTCCAAATGGAGTCGTTCCATCGGTTAGACAGTTAACCCGAGCAGCACAAGGAGAGTTCATAATAGAAGATTGGCATAATTTTGGTACAGATTACGACAAGACGCTTACGGCGTGGTATAATAATATAGAATCATCATGGGACAATCTACCATTTTATGATGAAACATTTAAACGCATGTGGAGATATTATCTGCTCATGTTTACAGGAGCATTCCGTACTAGAGAATTACAATTATGGCAAATTGTTTTTTCAAAAGGTATTGCTGGTGGGTATCAATCTGTGCGATAATAGATTTTTTATACACACTACGTATCAACTCATATAACCATAACTCCATGTCCTAATTTGTTGTCGTCATATAATAATGAGAACAAAGACGCTGTTGATTTCTTGTACGCACTTGTAATTTTTGAACCATTTTTCTTATACGCCCTTGAACGTGAGAGTTCCAGCTTTGTATCCTGTGTATACTTGTATATATGCCAGTTAAGTATGTTTGTGCCGTTGTCAGGATATATCTCTTTCCACTCTGTCGGAAAACGCTCTCTGCACTTATTTATACTAAAGTAAGCTCTTTTTGTTATTTGCCTATAAGAACTTCGTCTTTCCACCAACCAGAGAGTATATCCACTGTTGTTAAGCTGTTTACAT